>CAIQIL010000038.1 GCA_903871865.1 uncultured Burkholderiales bacterium | reverse complement strand
TGTGGCGCGCCTCTGGCGCTTGGCGTTGGCGCTAGTCGCCCAAGCATGCCTTCCCCTGGCTGCCGCGCCCCTGCGGACCAGCCTTTTCACCAGGGGGTATCCGAGGGGGTATCAGCGTTCGTCAGACTCCGCTGCTGACGAAAAACCTAAATCAAATCAATAGGTTAGCGTTCATCATGCTGCTCATGATCGACAACTACGACAGCTTCACCTTCAACCTCGTCCAGTACTTCTGCGAACTGGGCGAAGAGGTCAAGGTGGTGCGCAACGACGAAATCACGCTCGACGAGATCGCGGCGCTCAAGGCCGACCGCCTCGTGCTGTCACCTGGGCCGTGTTCGCCCGCCGAAGCCGGCGTGTGCGTGCCTGCGCTGCAGCGCTTCGCCGGCCAACTGCCCATCCTGGGTGTGTGCCTGGGCCACCAGAGCATCGGTGCGGCGCTCGGCGGCAAGGTGGTGCGCGCGGCCGAGCAGATGCACGGCAAGACCAGCGTCATCACCACCGACGAGCAGGGCGTCTTCGCCGGCTTGCCCCGGCAGTTCACCGTGATCCGCTACCACTCGCTGGCCATCGAGCGTGCCTCGCTGCCCGACTGCCTGCACATCTCGGCCACCACCGAGGATGGCGAGATCATGGGCGTGCGCCACACCGCTTCTTTGACCGATGCGAACTTCGCTCCACTGGAAGGCGTGCAGTTCCACCCCGAGTCCATCCTGACCGAGCACGGCCACGCCATGCTGGCCAACTTCCTGAAGATGTGAGGGGCGTGCCATGAGCCAGATCACCGACCAGCAGGCGCTGCAGCGCGTCATCGAGCACCGCGAGATCTTCCACGACGAGATGCTGGGCCTGATGCGCCGCATCATGACCGGCGAGATGTCGCCCGTGGTCATGGCAGGGCTCATCACCGGCTTGCGCGTCAAGAAGGAAACCGTGGGCGAGGTCACCGCCGCGGCCCAGGTCATGCGCGAATTCGCCACGCCCGTGCACATCGCCGACAAGGCCCGCCTGGTGGACCTGTGCGGCACCGGTGGCGACGGCGCCCACACCTTCAACATCAGCACCACGGCCATGTTCGTGGCCGCGGCCGCCGGGGCGCGCGTGGCCAAGCACGGCGGGCGTTCGGTGTCGTCGTCCACGGGCAGCGCCGATGTGCTCGAAGCCCTGGGCGTGGGCATCAACCTGCAGCCGGCCAACGTGGCGAAAGCCCTGGCCGACACCGGCATCGGCTTCATGTTCGCGCCCAACCACCACGGCGCCATGAAGCACGCCGCGCCCATCCGCAAGGAGCTGGGCGTGCGCACGCTGTTCAACATCCTGGGGCCGCTGACCAACCCGGCGGGCGCGCCCAACCAGCTCATGGGCGTCTTCCACCCCGACCTGGTCGGCATCATGGCGCGCGTGTTGCAGCGCCTGGGCTCGCACCACGTGCTGGTCGTGCACGGCAGCGATGGCCTCGACGAGATCACCCTGGCCGGTGACACCCTGGTGGCCGAGCTGAAAGACGGCGAGGTGCGCGAGTACCGCATCCACCCGAGCCAGTTCGGCATCGCTGAGCACGACGGCTCCATGCTCAAGGCGCAGAGCCGCGAGATGTCGCAAGCCATCCTGCAGCGCGTGCTGGCCAACGAACCCGGTCCGGCGCGCGACATCGTGCTGATGAACGCAGGCGCCGCCCTGTACGCCGCCGACGTGGCCGACAGCCTGGCCGATGGCATCGAGCGTGCCCGCGAGGCCCTGGCCAGTGGCCGGGCCGCGCAGAAGCTCGAACAGTTCGTGCAGGCCACACAGCGCCTGGCTGCGACGCAACACTGAGGCTCAGACATGTCCGACATCCTGCAAAAAATCGTGGCCGTCAAACACGAAGAGATCGCCCTGGCGCTGCAAACTCGTTCGCTCGCCGAGGTGCGTGCCCAGGCCGAGCAGCGCAACCGCGATCTGAACGATGTGCGCGATTTCGTCGGTGCCCTGCGCGCCAAGGTGGCCGCCGGCCAGGCCGCCGTCATCGCCGAGGTCAAGAAGGCCAGCCCCAGCAAGGGCGTGCTGCGCGAGCACTTCGTGCCGGCCGACATCGCCGCGAGCTACGCGCAACACGGTGCCGCCTGCCTGAGCGTGCTGACCGACGAGCGCTTCTTCCAGGGCGCACAAGCCTACCTGCAGCAGGCCCGCGAAGCCTGCGCCCTGCCGGTGCTGCGCAAGGACTTCATGGTCGATGCCTTCCAGGTCTACGACGCGCGGGCCATGGGCGCCGACTGCATCTTGCTGATCGCGGCTTGCCTGGACGATGCCCAGATGCGCGACCTCGAAGCCCTGGCCTTGGCGCTGGGCATGGCCGTGCTGGTCGAGGTGCACGATGGCGAAGAGCTCGACCGCGCCTTGAAGCTCAAGACGCCGCTGGTCGGCATCAACAACCGCAACCTGCGCACCTTCGAGGTGACGCTGGACACCACGCTGGGCCTGCTGCCGCGCGTGCCGGCCGACCGCCTGTTGGTGACCGAATCCGGCATCCTGGGCCGTGCCGACGTGCAGCGCATGCGCGACGCCGATGTGCACGCCTTCCTGGTCGGCGAGGCCTTCATGCGCCAGCCCGACCCGGGTGTCGCACTGGCCGGGCTGTTCGCCTGAGCGGCGGAGGCCATGGCGTGAGCCAGGAGGCTTTCGAGTTCGGCGCGGTGGGGGCAGTGCCCGTGCCGGCCTTGTCTCGCCCGCTGGACGCGTTGTTTGACGCCGTGCCCGCCGATTGGCGGCCGCTGACCGATGCCTTCCGTGCCTCGGCCGCAGGTCGCGCTTTGATCGACCGCGTGGACGCGGCCCGCCTGGCCGGCGCCGTCATCTACCCGGACGATGCCTTTGCCGCGCTGCGCCTGACGCGGCGCGCCGAGGTGCGGGTGCTCATCCTGGGGCAGGACCCGTACCACGGGCCGGGGCAGGCGCACGGCCTGGCGTTTTCGGTGCGGCCGGGTGTGCCCATCCCGCCCAGCTTGCGCAACATCCGCAAGGAGCTCCAGCGTGATCCCGATGTGGGCCTGGGCGCTGGGCTGGCCTTGCCCGCCCACGGTTGCCTGCAGGCCTGGGCCCAGCGCGGCGTGCTGCTGCTCAACACCGTGTTGACGGTGGAGGCCGGCCAGGCCGCCAGCCATGCGGCGTGGGGCTGGGAGGCGCTGACCGACGCCCTGGTGGGCGCTGTGGCGGCCGATGCCGCGCCCAAGGTGGCGATGCTGTGGGGCGCGCACGCGCAGCGCAAGGCCGCGTTGATGCAGCAGGCGCGCCAGGCCTCGGGCGCGCCGATGGCCGACCTGTTGCTGCTGCAGAGCAACCACCCCTCGCCGCTGTCGGCCACGCGCGGGCCCGTGCCCTTCGTGGGCAACGGCCATTTCGGGCTGGCCCGGGCCTTCTGGGCGCAACGCGGTGTGACGCTGGACTGGGCGCTGGACTGAGCGTCAGTCGAAGTACCAGACGCTCATCACGCCGAGGTGGTTGGCTTCGAACTTTTCTTCCAGCGTGAGCAGGCCGCCGTCCAGCAAGGCTTGCGGGGCGTTCTTGACGCGGTAAGACTCGACCACGTAGCGCGCCTTCAGGCCCCAGCTCGGGGTGAGGGCGTATTCGGCTTCCAGGATGGCGCCCACGTTGGACTTGAAGTGCGCGGTGCCGTTGCAGCTGGTGCAGGCCGTGTTGTCGAACTTGAAGACCGCATGGGTCGCTTTGCGCACCCCGAAGCCGATGCGCGTGCGATCGGTGGCGTGCCAAAGCACGGTCGCTTCCAGCGGCAAGCGGCGGAAGCGCGCCTTCTCGCCGCGGATGCCGTTGACCTGGTCGTTGTGGTACGCCCCGGTCAGTTGCAGCGTCAGGGGCAACTCGCCGAGCCGGCGGCTGAAGCCCAAGCGCAGGTCGATGCCGCCGCCGGAGCTGACGTCCTCTTGGTACGTGGGGCCACTGCCGCTGACGGGCACCAGGTTGATGCGGGCGATCTTGTCACCACCCGACGTGAAGCCCAGGCCCACAAAGGGCCGCCAGCTGTTGCGCGAACTGGCGGTGTCGAAACCATCGGCAAAACTGGAGGCCGCGGCCAGCGACAAAGCGCACGCGACCATGGCGCGGAAGTGGCGCATGGAAATTCCCTGAGGTGTTTTGATGCCGGGATTGTGCCGCAGCAGGGGTCACTTGAAAACCATGCGCATGGTGTGTTGTCCGTGCATCAGGCAACGGATTTCGTCATCCCCGAAATCACGCATTGCACACCCATTCGGGGGTGCAGCAAGCCGGCGAAATTTGCCAAAATCCACACGCCGATTTCTCTTTGACGCCAACGCGTCACCCGCCTGACTTGATTTCAAGGCCAAACATGCGACAGCATGTGCTGGGTGGTCGGTCACCCGCCGGTCGGTGACGCTTTTTCCACCCCTTGTACGCTCCTTGCGCGCCTGAGCCTGCCCCGTCGAAACCCTGTCCCCATGGCACACACCACCACCGCCCCAGGCTCCGCACGCTGCACCACACTGGGCGTGGTGATCGTCAATTACCAGACGTACGACCTGACCATGCGCTGCGTGGCGTCGCTGTTGGCGCAGGGCATTGCCGAGTCGGCGCACATCGTGGTCGTGGACAACGACTCCCCCGACGCCTCCGGCTTGCGTTTGCAGGCCGACCTGCCCGCGGGCGTGGTCACGCTGCTGTCCGGGCGCAATGGCGGGTTTGGTGCGGGGGTGAACCTCGGCGTGGACGCACTGGGCACCGACCTCGTCCTCATTTTGAATCCGGACACCTATTTCGAATCCAACCGGATGGACGTGATCCATCGGATGTTCCACGATTCTCCGAAAATGGGCGTGGCCGGGCTGAAACTCGTGAATCCGGATGGCAGCTTGCAATATTCTGCGCGCAGGTTTTATTCCCTGCCCGATATCCTGGCGCGCCGCACCATGCTGGGGAAACTGGGCCCCTTGCGCCGCCTGGAGCGTTCGCACCTGCTGACGCGCAGCTGGCGCCAGAACGCGCACAGGCCATTTTTCGAGGCCGACTGGGTGATGGGCACGGGCTTCGTGGTGCGCCGCAGCGCCTTCGAGCAGGTGGGCCGCATGGACGAAGGCTATTTCCTCTATTTCGAAGAGGTGGACCTCTGCGCCCGCATGTGGATCGAGGGCTGGCAGGTGGTGGCCGTGCCTCAGGTGGCGCTGGTCCATGACCACCAGCGCAGCAGCGCGGCGGGCATCATGTCTTTCGCGGGCAAGACCCACCTGCGCAGCATGGCCCGCTTCTTCGCCAAGTTCGGTGTGCCTTGGTGGTCTCGGCCGTCGCGGGTCCGCATGGCCGCCGCCCTGGCGCGCTGGCAGGCGGCGCAGCAGGGGGCTGCCGGTGCTGCGGCCGCGGGCGCGCCTGTGACCGAGCCGCAACACGGGGGCTGAGCCAAGCCCCTGCCGACTTCATCGCCTGCCGTGTGACATGGGCCCCCCGTATCATCGGCGGGCACCGCGCCGGTCAGATCACCCGGTCCGGCCGTGCCTTGCGGCCCTCCTCCTGCTCTCGCCATGAACAAGACCCTTGCCCTCCTGCTGGCCAGCTTCCTCGCCATGCTCGCCCTGACGGCGTGCGTGCCGCCGGGCGTGCTGCAGGCGCCCCAAGGCTTCGACATCGCGCCCCACATGGTCACGCCGGCGCAGCTGGCGGCCTTGCCCAAGGTGCCCACGCGCATCCGGGCGGGCGACACCCTGCGCATCGTCCGGGACGCCCAGGACTCGGCCAGCCTGGACCTGCGCAACCTCGTCGATGACAGCCAGACCCTGAACTACGTGGTGCGCGCCGATGGCACCATCGCCTTCCGCTACGCCGGCCGCATCGAGGCCGCGGGCAAGACGCCGGAAGAGCTGGCCGAGGCCTTGCGCGACAAGCTGTCGGCCTACTACCGCGAGCCGGGCGTGACGGTCAACATCACGA
>CAIQIL010000037.1 GCA_903871865.1 uncultured Burkholderiales bacterium | reverse complement strand
CTTTGTCGACCAGGGCTTCGACCATCTGCTCCTGCTCGCGTTTGACCTCGGCGCTGGCGCCCGTCGGCAAGGGCAAATGGTGGAATGGGATGCCGTAACTGGCCGCCAGCTCGGCGTAATCCGGGTGATTCGACACAATGGCCGGGATGTCGATGGGCAGCCAGCCTGAACGCCAACGAAACAGCAGGTCATTGAAGCAATGGCCGTGTTTGCTGACCATGATCAGCACACGAGGCTTGCGTGCCATCGCATGGATGCGGGCCGCCATATTGAACTGCTGGCGCACATGGCCAAACAGCGCGTCCAGCGTCTCGACAGAGGCCAGATGGGGCGGCGCCTCGAAGTGGACGCGCATGAAGAACAGGCCCGTGCTGTCTTCGCTCTGGACGTCGCCAAACTGCTGCGAATCGATGATGTTGCAGCCCGCCTGGTACAACAGGCCCGACACGGCGTGGACGATGCCGGTGGTGTCACGGCAAGACAGGGTCAGGACAAATTCTTGGGGCTTCTTCATGGTGCTTCCGATTGTAGGGGCCAGCTGTGACGGCCCCTCGCCCTAGAATGCCGTCAAGGTCGAGGCCATGGGCATCGACGCCGCGCCACACCGCGCCACACCGCGCAGCACCACGCGACACCGCCATCCCGCCAGACCACGCCACCGACACCGCACCACGAGGACGCATGGCCCCCTTGCCCGACGCCGCCGACCGCTCCCAAGCCCTGGCCGACCTGCTCTCGCGCGTCGCTTTGGGCGACCGCGCCGCCTTCGACCGGCTTTACCGTGACACAAGTCCGCATCTGCTGGGCGTGATCCTGCGTATACAAAGAGACCGGGCCCAGGCCGAGGACGTGCTGCAAGAGGTGTACGTGAACGTCTGGCGTTCGGCGCAGAGCTTCAATCCCGCGCTCAGCCAGGCCCGCACCTGGCTCAACAGCGTGGCCCGCAACCGGGCCATTGACAGCCTGCGCCGTCGCCAGGCGGAGCCACAGACCCTCAGCCGCTTCCAGGCCGGCCCGGACGAGGACGACACCGACATGCTGCAAGACATCGCCGCCGACACCCCTGGCCCGCTCGACCTGCTCGAGCAGGCCAGCGACGCCCGCGCGCTCACAAGCTGCATGAAGACGCTGAGCGGCGAGCAGCAGCACAGCCTGGCCCTGGCTTACTACCAAGGCCTGACGCATGCCGAGGTCGCCGAACAACTGGGGCACCCGCTGGGCACCGTGAAAAGCTGGGTGCGCCGCGGCTTGCAGAGCCTGAAGACTTGCCTGGAGCGGGCCTCGCTGGCCCTGAGCTGAGATGGACTACAGCCGCCCCGAACTGGCCGACAAACTGGCCGCGGAGTACGCCCTGGGCACCCTGAGGGGCCCGGCCCGGCGCCGCTTCGAAAACCTGCTGCCGGCCCACCCCGGCCTGCGCCGCGCCACCACCGACTGGGAGCGCCGCCTGGAAACGCTCACGGCGTCCACCCCCGCGGTGGCGCCACCGCCCCGCGTGTGGCAGGGCATCCAGAACCGCCTGTTCGGCGCACAGGACGCGCTGCAGGCCTCGGGCAGCCAGCTCGGGCAGATGGCCTCGGACGCCGCGCGCAGCGTGGTGCGCTGGTGGGAGCGCCTGGCCCTGTGGCAGGGTGCCGCGGGCATGGCCACGGCCGCCGCCATCACCCTGGGCGTGATGCTGGCCCAGCCCGTGCCGGTGCAGCCGCCCATCGTGGTGGTCATGGGCGCGCAAAGCGGCGCAGCGGGCAACGGCATCCAGCCGGCGTCGTTCGTGGCCAGCGTCAGCGGCGATGGCCGCAGCCTGGTGCTCAAACCGCTGAGCGAGGGCCAGACCGTGGCCCTGAACACGGCACTCGAGCTCTGGGCCGTGCCGGCGCAGGGCGCGCCGCGCTCGCTGGGCGTGGTCTCGCAACAGAACGCCACCACGGTGTTGCGCACGGCCCTGCTGAAAGACACGGCGGCCTTCGCATTGACGGTCGAACCTCCGGGTGGCTCGCCGTCCGGCCAGCCCACGGGCCCCATCGTCTCGGTGGGCAAGCTCCAGCTGTGACAAATTGCCGCTGCACGCGCACCCCCTGCATCTGGGTGCTGCGTTGGCACCGGTCACTGCATCTGTGGGGTGGGGTCGGCGCGTAGTGGTCTTCAAGCGCGCATGTTGCGCGCCGGTGTCCAGGCCCCAGGCCGGCGCACCCAGCTCACCGGAGACCCCTCATGAACAACACTTCTGCCCTGTCCTTGCGCGCCCTGTCCCTGACCGCTGTCGCCGCCGTGGCCGTTCTGGCCGGTTGCGCCAGCCAGCCCATGGTCAAGAACGCCGAGCTGCCCGAAGCCGTGCGCGTGCCGGCCGGCAACACCCAGGCCATGTTCACCGTCGGCAGCGGCGAGCTGACCTACGAATGCCGCGAGAAGAAGGACATGGCCGGTGCGTTCGAGTGGGCCTTCGTCGGCCCCGTCGCCACGCTGAGCGATGCCAAGGGCACCGTGATCGGCAAGTACTACGCCGGCCCGACCTGGGAGTCCAACGACGGCTCCAAGGTGACCGGCAAGCAAGTCGCCGTCAGCCCCGCCGCCGCCGGCAACATCCCCCTGCAACTGGTCAAGGCCAACCCCGCTTCGGGCGCCGGCGTCATGCAGGGCGTGAGCTTCATCCAACGCCTGAACACCGTGGGCGGTGTGGCCCCGGCCCTGCCTTGCGGTGCCGAGCAAAAGGGCGACAAGAAGGTCGTGGGCTACAAGGCCGACTACGTCTTCTACAAGCCCGCCATGTGATGAGGCGGTCGGGGCAGAGGCTGGAACATCCGGCCTCTCTCCCGGCCTCGGCCCATGAAAAAAGCCCGGCATGCCGGGCTTTTGCTTGTCTGGCCACCCCTGCTGCCAGGGGCCGGGCACGCGGTCAGTGACCGTGCGCGACCTTCTCGCCAGCCTTGAGCTTGTACACGGTGCCGCAGTAAGGGCACTTGCCCTCGCCATGGCCCGCCACGTCGATGAAGACGCGGGGGTGGTTGCTCCACAGCGCCATCTTGGGGTTCGGGCAGAACACCACGCCAGGGCCTTGCAGCTCGGCGGCGGTGACTTCCACGGTGGCGGGGGCTTGTTGCTTGCTGCTGTTGCTCATGGGGAAAACTCCGTCAGGGGCTCAGACCACGGGCGTCAGCCACTCGGCGTACTTCGGGTTGCGGCCGTTGACGATGTCAAAGAACGCAGTCTGGATTTTCTCGGTGATCGGGCCGCGCGAACCGATGCCGATCTCGATGCGGTCGAGCTCGCGGATCGGCGTCACTTCGGCGGCGGTGCCGGTGAAGAAGGCCTCGTCGGCGATGTAGACCTCATCGCGGGTGATGCGCTTTTCCTTGATCTCCAGGCCCAGGTCACGGGCGATGGCGAAAATGGTGTTGCGGGTGATGCCGTTGAGCGCACCGGCCGACAGGTCGGGCGTGTAGACCACGCCCTTCTTGACGATGAAGATGTTCTCGCCCGCGCCTTCGGACACGAAACCCGACGGGTCGAGCAGCAGCGCTTCGTCGTAGCCCTCGTCGGTGACTTCCATGTTGGCCAGGATCGAGTTGGTGT
>CAIQIL010000036.1 GCA_903871865.1 uncultured Burkholderiales bacterium | reverse complement strand
GCCTTCGCCGTCGCGCACGATGGCCTGGGCCAGTTGCTGCGACACGGCGACGATGGCGGCGCGCAGGGCTTGGCCTTCGGTGCTGTTCAGGTCGGTGATCTCGGCGTGCGGGGCCTGGCGGGTGGCGATCAGCACGAAGCTGTCGTTGGTCGAGGTGTCGCCGTCGATGGTGATGCGGTTGAAGGAGGCGTCGGCGGCTTCGGTCACCAGGGCCTGCAGCAGGCCGGGCGCGACCTTGGCGTCGGTGGCCACGTAGCCCAGCATGGTCGCCATGTTGGGCTTGATCATGCCGGCGCCCTTGCTGATGCCGGTGATGGTGACGGTGGCGCCGCCGATCGTGACCTGGCGGGACGCGGCCTTGGGCAGGGTGTCCGTGGTCATGATGCCTTCGGCGGCCACGGCCCAGTTGTCGGCCTTCAGATCGGCGATGGCCGCGGGCAGACCGGCTTCGATGCGCTCGACCGGCAGCGTTTCCATGATGACACCGGTGGAAAACGGCAGGATCTGTTCGGGCGAGAGGTGCAGCTGGCGCGCCAGGGCGATGGTGCTGGCGCGGGCGCGCACCAGGCCGTCTTCGCCGGTGCCGGCGTTGGCGTTGCCGGTGTTGATCAACAGCGCGCGGATGTCGGTGCGACCTGCCAGGCGTTCGCGGCACAGCTGCACGGGCGCAGCGCAGAAGCGGTTTTGGGTGAACACACCGGCCACGGCGCTGCCTTCGTCGATGGTGACGACGGTCAGGTCACGGCGGTTGGCCTTGCGCACGCCGGCCATCGCGATGCCCAGCTTCACGCCGGGCACAGGGTGCAGGTCAGAGGGGTTCGGAGCGGACAGGTTGACGGGCATGGTGGTCGGGCTTCAAGGCGTGCTGCACAAGGGAAGCCCGATTGTGCAGCATGGCGTGGCCCTCCAACGTGCCAGCCTTCAGGGCATCGCTGGCCCGTGGAACCACGCCATGACTGGGTGCAGCGCGTCCACATGCTGGACGAGCAAGGGCCCGAAGCCGACGATGCCCAGGCTGAGCGACATCACCAGGCAGGGCAGGATCCAGCGCTCGTGCCTGCGGTAGAAGGACTGCCCGGCGACCTCGGCATCGGCGCGGTCGATCTCCGCCTCGCCCACCACCTGCCGGGTCAGCAACTGGTTGATGGCCACCGGGGGCAGCAGGTAGCCCAGCTCGAAGGCCACCAGCACCATCATCCAGAAGTGCAGGGGCTCGATGCCGTTGGCGTAGGCCATGGGCGCGAGGGTGCTGGAGACCAGCAAGATGGCGCCCAGCGGCTCCATCACCATGCCCAGCAGCACCTTGGCCACGATCAGGAAGCCCATGGCCAACCAGACGTTGGGGAAGACCTGCGGCGCCAGGCTCATCACATCGGTGCGCTCGACCACGCCGCCCACCAGCTGTGTGAACACGATCAGGCTGATGTAGGAGCCCACGTGCTCGATGGTTTCGGTGGTGGCCGTGTCGATGGCCTTGAGCGCGGTTTTCTCGCGCTGGGCGGCATAGGCGGGTTCGTGCGCTGCGCTGGGCGCGGTGGCGCCAGGGGGGGCCTTGGCCTCTTGCCGTGCGGCCATCTTTTTGTCGAAGACCAGCACCAGCAGCATCATGATGGGCAGGATGCTGGGCGCGGAAATCTCGTTGAAGGGCGTGTCCAGCACATGGCTGTAGAACAGCGCGATGGCCGCGATCACCAGCACGTAGGGGATGACGACTTTGACTTCGCGCAGCATGGCCGGTACCGCAACCCGGGGCGATGCGATGCTGGCACGTTCGTGGCGGTTGTGGCGGTGGACCTGCGAAGCGATGAAGAACATCGTCGAGGTCAGCGCGAACACGAAGCCACCCCAGTAGAACAGCTGCGAGGTCGTGACCTGGCGGTTCAGCGCGGCAATGGCCACCACCAGCAGGCTGGGGCTGAGCACCACGCCCAGCGATCCCGACATGGCCGTGGCCGCCAGCGCGTACTGGCTGGAGCCGCCCACGGCGCGCACCTCGTGGTACACGATGGCGCCGGCCGCGATCACGAACACGCTGGAGACGCCCGCATACGCCGTGGGCAGGCCCGCGGCCAGCAGGATGATGTAGGTCAGTGCCTCGGGCGAGAGCTTCCACGGCCGCAGGATGTTCATGAACAGGTCCACCAGGCGGCTCTGTTTGAACAGCATGCCGGCCCAGATGTGCAGGGCCAGCGCCAGTGGGATGCTGATGAAGTCGAGGATCTTGTGGGCGTAGATGGCCGGCCCCGAAGGGTGGCCTTGCGCCAGGAAATAGAGGCAGCTGAAGATGCCCAGGTTGGCGATCAGCGGCACGCACTCCAGCGCGCCCAGCCAGGTGCCCGGGTCGGCGCCGGCGGCGCAGGGGGGCGGGCTCACCACCCGCCAGGCGCTCACGGCCGACAGGGCGGCGAACAGCCCCATCCAGGCGAAGTAGATGCGCGGGTCGTCGAGGGCCACGCCCGAATCCACCGAGATCTGGTAGTAGCGCACGCAGGAGTACAGCATCAGCAGGCTGGCCGCCAGCATGGACCAGGACTGCGCCTGGAAGTCGCGCGCACGGCGTGCCGGACGCAGGCTGATGTGGTGGAAGCCGGCCGTGGTGAAGGTGGCCGTCACCGCCAGCAGGATCAGCAAGATCATGGCGCGGTTGTCGGCGCCGAACTTGAACAGCGCGAAGAAGCTGGTCTCCAGCGTGCGGTAGGCCTTGAGCGGCGGCGTGATGTGCGCACGGATGTGCTCGTACAGCTCGTGGCGTTCGACGCAGTTCTGCACGGTGGACGTCAGCGAGGCCCGCGTGGCGGCCTCGTCGAAGGTCTTGGCACCCAGCAGGTCGTCCAGGCCGTCAGAAACCACGGCGCCGCCCGCAGGCAGGCCCGCACCGGCGGCTGCAGCCTGGCGCGCGACCTCCTGGTCCACGTTGACGGTGGGGTCGCAGGTGGGCTTGTCCGGGTCGGCGCGCAGCAGGAAGTACTGCACCTTCTGGCTGGGGTCGTTGAACATCAGCTCGCCGAATTTGAGCAGCTGGCCGTGGACCATCTCGCCGGTGCTGATCACCAGGATCAGGATGAGCAGGCCGAGCGTGCTCAGCTTGACCAGTCGGCCGAGCCAGGTCTGGCTCAAAGGGTGCGCGGAAGGCAGGGGAAGGGCGGCGCTCAAACTCAAAAGTGTCTCCTGTCGCGGCGCCTCGGGGTGCCGTCTGTGTGTGGACGACATCGTTGGCGGGCTTGCCGTGGAAAGCGATCAGGGTTCACCTGGGGTTCCCCGCATCTGCATGAAAGGCTGCGCGACAAACGGGTGATGCTGCGACACACCCTGACAGCTTGCGGCCCGAAATGACAACAAGGCCCGCGAGGGGCCTTGTGTGTCAGGGGGAGCGCCAGAGCGGCGCGTCGGCCACGAAGCTCAGCCCAGCTTGCCGTGGCAGTTCTTGTACTTCTGGCCGCTGCCGCAGGGGCAGGGGTCGTTGCGGCCCACGCGCGCCACCGACTGGGCGGCGGTGGCCGGGTCGGTTTCGGTGGCCACGGAGCCATCCTCGTTGGGGTGGGTGTAGGTGACGTTGACGAAGCTCTCGCCCTGGTGCTCGATGGCCTGGGCCGCGGCTTCGACCTCTTCACGGCTCTGGATGCGCACGGTCAGCAGCTTGCGGGTGACGTCCATCTTGACCACGTCCAGCAGCTGGCCGAACAGCTCGAAGGCCTCGCGCTTGTACTCCTGCTTGGGGTTCTTCTGGGCGTAGCCGCGCAGGTGGATGCCCTGGCGCAGGTAGTCCAGCGCCGCGAGGTGCTCGCGCCAGTGGGTGTCGATGGACTGCAGCACCACCATGCGTTCGAAGGAGACGAACTGCTCGCGGCCCACCGCCTCGACCTTGGCTTGGTAAGCCGCGTCGGCGGCTTTCACCACGCGCTCCAGCACGTCGTCGGCTTCGGCGGCCTGCTGGGCGTCGATCCACTTGACCAGGTCCACGCCGAGCTGCCATTCCTCGGCCAGGGTTTTTTCCAGCGAGGGCAGGTCCCACTGCTCTTCCAGGCTGTCGGCGGGCACGAAGGTGCGCACGACGTCGGTCATGGCGCCCTTGCGCAGGTTGACGATGGACTCGGTCACATCGACCGTTTCCAGGATCTCGTTGCGCTGCTGGTAGATGACCTTGCGCTGGTCGTTCGACACGTCGTCGTACTCCAGCAGTTGCTTGCGCATGTCGAAGTTGTGGCCTTCGACCTTGCGCTGCGCGCTCTCGATGCTGCGCGTGACGATGCCGGCCTCGATGGCCTCGCCCTCGGGCATCTTCAGGCGGTCCATGATGGCGCGCACGCGGTCACCGGCGAAGATGCGCATCAGCGTGTCGTCCAGCG
>CAIQIL010000035.1 GCA_903871865.1 uncultured Burkholderiales bacterium | reverse complement strand
GGCACGGGCAAGAGCCACGCCGCGGCGATCGCCAAGCGCCCCTTGGTCACGCAGGGCGCGCGCGTGCGCACGGTGCTGGCCGCCACCACCGAGGTGGCCACACCGACCATCTTCGGCATCGCCATCATCATCCTGGTGTTCCTGCCGCTGATGACGCTGCAAGGCATCGAAGGCAAGATGTTCGCGCCGCTGGCGCTGACCATCGCCATCGCGCTGGCCGTGTCGCTGGCGGTGTCGCTGTTCCTCTCGCCGGTGCTGTGCTCCTACTTCCTCAAGGGAGGCTCGGACCACGACACCAAGCTGATTGCCTTCCTCAAGCGCCACTACCTGACCCTGCTGGACGGCGCGACGCGCTCGCACCGCATCACCATGACGGCCTCGGTGGCGCTGCTGCTGGGCTCTCTGGCGCTGTTCCCGCTGCTGGGCAAGTCCTTCATGCCGACGATGAAGGAAGGTGCGCTGACGCCGCAGATCAACCGCGTGCCCAGCATCTCGCTGGACGAGTCGATCCGCATGGAAATGGCGGCGATGAAGACCATCTCGGAAGTGCCCGGGGTGAGCATGGTGGTGTCCAAACTGGGCCGCGGCGAGTCGCCAGCCGACCCGGCCGGCCCCAACGAGTCCGACCCCATCGTGCTGCTGGACCCGACATCGGGCCGCAGCCAGGACGAGGTGGACGAGGACATCCGCCAGCGCCTGTCCACCATCCCCGGCGTGCAGATCGTGCTGTCGCAGCCGATCTCGGAGCGCGTCGACGAGATGGTGACGGGCGTGCGCTCGCAGGTGGTCATCAAGGTCTTCGGCGACGAACTGGAGGAGCTCAAGCGCGTGTCCGAGCAGATCGCGCGCCTGCTCAAGGGCGTGGAGGGCAGCCGCGACATCCGCATCGAGCGGCTGTCGGGCCAGCAGGCACTGACGGTGGACATCGACCGCCAGGCCATCGCCCGACACGGCCTGAACGTGGCCGACGTGCAGGCGCTGATCGAAACCGCGATCGGTGGCAAGGACGTGACCACGCTCTACGAGGGCGAGCGCCGCTACAGCGTGGTGGTGCGCTTCCCGGCCAAGGTGCGCCAGTCGGCCGAGGCCATTGGCAACACCCTGCTGTCGGCACCGGGTGGCGGGCAAGTGCCGCTGTCCTCGGTGGCCACGATCAAGCTGGTGGACGGCCCCGCGCAGATCAGCCGTGAAAGCGGCAAGCGGCGCGTGGTGGTGGGCGCCAACGTGGAAGGCCGCGACCTGGCCGGCTTCGTGGCCGAGGTGCAGCAACGCATCGACCAGGAGGTCAAGGTGCCCGATGGCTACTACTTCGAATACGGCGGGCAGTTCGAGAACATGGAGCGCGCCATGGCGACGCTGTCGGTGATCGTGCCGCTGACCATCGTCGCCATCTTCTTCCTGCTCTTCCTGCTGTTCAACTCGGTCAAGCTGGCCAGCCTGATCATCCTGGTGCTGCCCTTCGCTTCGGTGGGCGGCATCATCGGGCTGTTCCTGACGGGCGAGTACCTGAGCGTGCCGGCATCGGTGGGCTTCATCGCGCTGTGGGGCATCGCGGTGCTCAATGGCGTGGTGCTGGTGACCTGCATCCGCCGCCTGCGCGAGGACGGCATGGAGGTGCTGCAGGCCGTGCGCGAGGGCTGCGTGCAGCGTTTCCGCCCGGTGATGATGACCGCCACCGTGGCCCTGCTGGGCCTGGTGCCCTTCCTGTTCGCCACCGGCCCGGGCTCCGAGGTGCAACGCCCGCTGGCCATCGTGGTGATCGGCGGCCTGATTTCCTCGACCCTGCTGACCCTGGTGGTGCTGCCCACGCTGTACCGCTGGTTCGACGAGAAGCCCACCGAGGCTTGACCCTGGAAGAAGGAGCAACCCATGAAAGAAATCCGAGCCATCGTGCGGCCCAGCCGCCTGGACCGCCTGCGCGAGACGCTGCGCGCCATCCCCAACTTCCCCGGCGTGACGATCTTCAAGGCCGAGGGCTTCACGGCCCCGGCCGCCATCGACAAGCGCACCGTGAAGGAGGAACTCACCGACTTCACCGGCAAGCTGATGGTGTGCGTGCTGGCCGACGACGACATGGTGGCGCCCATCCGCGAGGCCATCATCGGCGCGTGCAGCACGGGCACCATCGGCGACGGCCTGGTGTGGACGGTGGACATCGCCACCATCCACCGCATCCGGGACCACTCGGCTTTGTGACACTGGCGCTGTGACAAACTGGGGGGCATGTCTGCCCCCCTCCACAAGATCCCCCAATCCGTGCTCGTGGTGATCCACGCGCCCAACCTCGACGTGCTGCTCATCGAGCGCGCCAAACAACCCGGCTTCTGGCAGAGCGTGACCGGCTCCAAGGACACGCTGGACGAAGACTGGGCCCTCACCGCCATCCGCGAGGTGGCCGAGGAAACCGGCATCGCCGTCGGCTCACCCGACGTGCCCCACGGCGCCCTGCAGGACTGGGCCCTGGAAAACATCTACGAGATCTACCCCGTCTGGCGCCACCGCTACGCCCCCGGCGTGACGCACAACACCGAGCGCGTCTTCGGCCTGACGGTGCCCCGCGACACCCCCATCACCCTGGCCCCGCGCGAGCACACCCAGCACGTCTGGCTGCCCTGGCAGGAAGCCGCTGACCGCTGCTTTTCGCCGTCGAACGCCGAGGCCATCCTGCAGTTGCCGCAGCGCCTGGGTCAGCGCCCAGCGCGCACCTGAGGCCGGGGCACCGAACCATGCTGAACCCGCGCCAGTCCTCCCTGCTGCCGCCCTCGACGATGGGCTCGTCCTGCCTGCGCGTGGCCACCTACAACATCCACAAGGGCGTGCGCGGCATGGGGCCGACCAAGCGCCTGGAAATCCACAACCTCGGGCTGGCCGTGGAGGCGCTGGACGCCGACATCGTCTGCTTGCAGGAGGTGCGCCACTTCCACGAGGCCGAGTCGCGGCGCTTCTCGCGCACCCAGTTCGGCCCCATGGGCTGGCCGTCCTCGCCGCAGGCCGATTACCTGGCGCCGGAGGGCTACGAAGTGGCCTACCGCACCAACGCCGTCACGCGCGGCGGTGAGCATGGCAACGCCCTGCTGGCGCGCTGGCCGCTGGGCGATGTGGGCCACCACGATGTGTCCGACCACCGCTTCGAGCAGCGCGGCCTGCTGCACGTGCCGGTGTTCTGGCAGGACGTCACCGTGCACGTGGTGGTGGTGCACCTGGGCCTGATCCACGCCAGCCGGGCGCGCCAGGCCGAGCGCCTGGCCGAGCTGGTGCGCAGCCAGATCCCAGCCGATGCGCCGGTGGTGGTGGCCGGCGACTTCAACGACTGGAACGAAAAGCTCGATGGCATCCTGGAGGACGCCGGCTTGCAGCGCGCCCTGGGGCCCGACGACAGCCGCGTCGCCACCTTCCCCTCGCTGGTGCCCGTGCTCTCGCTGGACCGCGTCTACACCCGCGGGCTGCGCTGCGTGTCGGTGATGGTGCCGCGCGGCGCGTCGTGGGCGCGCCTGTCGGACCACCTGCCGCTGGTGGTCGAGCTGGAGCGGGTGGGCTGAGATGCCGGGCAAAGATGCTGGCGGTCAGGCTGGACAGGCGGCAGATCACGCAGCAGACCATGCCGCAGAAAGCGCCACCGCCGACTTCCACGCCCTGGCCGGCCTGGCCTGGTACGCGCAGCGCAAGCCGGTGTTCACCGGCGGCAACCGGGTGCGGCTGCTGCAAGGCGGGCGCGACCTCTTCCCGGCCCTGGCCGAGCGCATCGACGCGGCCCAGGACAGCGTCTGGCTGGCGCTCTACATCGTCTCGCCGCTGGGCCAAAGCGGCGGCGTGCTGCAGGCCCTGATGCGGGCGGCCCGCCGCGGCGTGCAGGTGCACCTGGTGGTGGACGGCCTGGGCTCGCGCGATGCGCCGGACTCGCTGTGGAAGGACATGGCCGCCGCCGGCGTGCAACTGGCCGTGTACCGCCCGGTGAAGGGCTGGTCGGCCATCTTCGATGCGGGCCAGTGGCGGCGCATGCACCTCAAGCTCTGCGTGGTGGATGGCGCCCACGCCTTCATCGGCGGCATCAACCTCATCGACGACCACTACGACCTGCACCACGGCTGGTCGGACCAGCCGCGCCTGGACTACGCCCTGCAGGCACAGGGCGCGGTGGTGACGCCCATGCTGCACACGGTCAAGGCCATCTGGACGCGCGCGCAGTTCGGCCGCGACTGGCGCGACGACCTGGTGCAGTGGGCGCAGGACCCGAACCTGCTGAAGCGCCTGCAGGAGCTGCTGCGCCAGGCACGGCTGCGGCTGTCGCCCCAGGAGCAGTCGGACATCGCCCAGGCCGTGAACCTGAACCTGCCCATGCGCAGCGCCTTCGTGATGCGCGACAACCTGCGCCAGCGCCGCACCATCGAGCAGGCCTCGCTGCAGGCCATCGTGCAGGCGCGCCAGCGCATCGACATCGTCACGCCCTACTTCTACCCGCACCGCGCCATCCGCCTGGCGTTGCGCTCGGCGGCCTCGCGCGGGGTGGAGGTGCGCCTGCTGCTGCAGGGCAAGCTGGACTACCGCATTGCCGGCCTGGCCGCGCAGGTGCTGTACCACGAGTTGCAATGGCACGGCGTGCGCATCTTCGAGTACCAGCCCGCCTTCCTGCACGCCAAGGTGCTGTGCGTGGACGACGAGTGGGCGACGGTGGGCTCGTCCAACCTGGACCCGCTCTCGCTGGTGCTGAACCTGGAGGGCAACCTCATCGTCAAGGACCG
>CAIQIL010000034.1 GCA_903871865.1 uncultured Burkholderiales bacterium | reverse complement strand
GTGTTTTAGGGAACGAAACAGGGATGCCGACAAGAAAAAAGCCGCTCACACGCGCGAGCGGCTTCCCACAGGTGAGGGGCCTGCTCAGCGCAGGCCCCATCCCACGTGGGGATCAGATGGCGCGGCGGCGAGCAGCCAGGGCGATGCCGACCAGACCCAGGCCCATCAAGGCGTAGGTGCCAGGCTCAGGCACTGCCGGCGTGGCCACCACGGTGATCTTCGAGACGATGGTGCCGAAACCAGCGCCACCACCCTTGGTGGGGTCGTTCACGGCGGTCAGACCAGCCTTGCCCACCGTGCCCAGGGCCAGGGCCTTGGTGAAGATGTTGTCGATGGTGGCCTGCGAAGCGAACAGACCGGTGATGGTGTTCTCAGAGGTGAAGGTGGTTTGAACGGCCGGGTTGGGCACGTTGAAGGTGGTTGCACCGGAGAGGCCGGTGAAGGTCCACAGGGCGTACTGGCTGATCTTGCCCACGCCGTTGGCGCCGTCGATGTCGGCGAACACGGTCTTGGTGGTCAGGTCAACGTTGATGTTGCTGATGCTCAGGAAGCCAGGGCCGGTGGTGGCGCTGTTCTTGACGGTGGTCTGGGTGGCGCCGCCGGACGTGCCGACCTTGGTGACGGTCAGGGCGCTGCCGTCGAAGTTGCCCGTCAGGGAGGCAATGGGGGCGGCAGCGCTGGCGCTGACGTACTTGGTTGCACCCGTCGAGTTCGTCGAGGTGGTGATGTTCAGCGTGGCGGGAGCCACTTCACCCAGGACCACGCTGGCGGTGTTCAGGGCGCTGATCAGCAGCGACGAGAACGACAGGGTGCCGCTGCCCTGGAGCTGGCTCAGCGTCCAGTTGCCGTCGGTGACGGAGCCACCCACGGTCAGGGTGTCGGTGGCAGCGTTGGCTGCACCGGAGGCAGCGACGAAGGCGGCGGCTGCAATCAGGCTTTTGAATGCGAAGGTCATTGATTTCTCCACTTTTCAGGATCGGTTGGTGACGCAAACCACGACATCAGGCAGATTGGCGTCGTTTGAGTCTGCTTGTAGTCAACTGTACGGGCTGGCGGCGGATTGCACATCGGGGAAGCCCCAGAGCGGGCGTGCGGTCCGCCACACTTGCGGGGTCTTGCCCGTCAGAACCCCTTGTTCAGGTGCCGGGACAACCCCGCATGCCCTCACATCACTTGGCAGCGCGGCGGCGCAGGAAGCCCATGCCCACCAGGCCCAGGCCCATCAGGGCGTAGGTGGAAGGTTCAGGGACGGCCGATGCGACCGACTTCTGAACATTCACCGTGATCGACGAGGTGATGGTGCCGTAGCCTTGCGGGTCGGTGTTCACCGACTGCAGGGCAGGACGACCCAGGATGTCGATCAGGCCGGTGGCCGTGGCGAACACGTCGAAAGCGGCGTCATAGATGGTCAGGCCGCTGAGGGTGTTCTGCACGGTGATCGTGCCACCTTGGGCTACAGCGTCTTCTGCAGTGAACGAGGTGGGGCCGGTGAGCTGACCGATGTGCCACAGCTTCAGGTTGTCAACGGCACCCACACCGTTGCCACCCACCACGTTGGCGTACACGTCCAGGTTCACCAGGTCAACGCGCAGATCCTTGATGGTGATGAAGCCGCCTGTGCTGATGACGCCGTCGCCATCAGCAGACAAGGTCTGGGTGGCGCCGCCCAGGGTGCCCACACCCAGCACGTTCAGCGTGGTGCCATCGAAGCTGCCCGACACCGATTTGATGGGGGCGGCAGCGTTGATGTTGGTGTAATTGGTCACGGTGCCGTCGATGGTGACGTCAGCCGGAGCTTCAGGCGTCACGACAGCAGCGCCCAAGTTCAGGGCGTCCAGCAGGGTGCTGGAAAACTTCAGGCTGCCAGCACCACTCAGGCCGCTGACCGTGTAGGTCACGCCCGGAATGGCACCCGGCGCGCTGATGGAAGCGCCGGTGTCCAACGTCAGGTTGCCAGCGGCGTGAGCAGCACCAGCAGCCACGAAGGCGCTGGCGATGACCAAGCTCTTGAATTTGAATTTCATTGTGATCTCCACTCGTATGCGAACTTGCTTGTGTGAAAACTTCAAACATCCCCAGGGCGTTCGCAAGCTCCCCGAGGTGCCGATGGTCCTTTCGGATCCACTTCTTTCTGATCTTGCGTGATGCCAGAAGCAAAGACCACGTGGAAATTCCCGTCGATTGCAACAAACCGTCAACCCAAGGGTGCGATGCCACGACGCGCCCCTCAGCCAAGGGTAGTGGAAGTACCTAAACGTGATTTTGTGGCCGCTGATCCTGCGTTGAACGCCTTTAAGAAGCAGATGTCGCCAAATGAACCCAACAAGCCTGCGAGTTCCTTCTGAGCGTCAAGATCAACCCACAGTGACGCGTGCGAATTTCCGCTTGCCCACCTGCACGACGAACTGGCCGCTGCTCAGGCGCAAGGCCTTGTCGCTGACGACAGCGCCGTCGATGCGCACGCCGCCCTGCTCGATCATGCGCATGGCTTCGCTGCTGGAAGGCACGAGGCCCGCCTGCTTGAGCAAGGCGCCGATGCCCAAACCCTCCGCTGGCGCGGTGAGCGTCACCTCGGGGATGTCGTCCGGCACGCCGCCTTTCGAGCGGTTGACGAAGTCCTGCAGGGCCGACTCGGCCGCAGCGGCACCGTGGAAGCGGGTGACGATTTCCTGGCCCAGCGCGACCTTGGCATCGCGCGGGTTGCGGCCCGCGGCGCACTCGGCCTGGAGCTGCGCGATGTTGTCGAGCGAACGGAAGCTCAGCAGGGTGAAGTAGGACCACATCAGGTCGTCGCTGACGCTCATGAGCTTGCCGAACATCTCCTGCGGCGGGTCGCTGACGCCGACATAGTTGCCATAGGACTTGGACATTTTC
>CAIQIL010000033.1 GCA_903871865.1 uncultured Burkholderiales bacterium | reverse complement strand
CCCCCAGCAGCGCCGCCACCATGAAGGTGCGCAGGCCCGCCGATTCGCGCTTCGGCCCCTCGCCCTTGCGGCGCTCGCGCTCCAGGCCGATCAGCATGCCCGCGCCCAAGGCCACCACCACGCCCACCTGCTCGGCCGACAAGGCCCCGATCTGCAACATCCCGACTCCGCCCCTTCCTGCCCGCACAACATGCCGTGCGAACCAGTATCGCGCCGATCAGGCCCAGGTCCGCACCCGCCACAGCACCGGCGAAACGAAACACCCTGCGCGACCGGCATGCCCCTTGCGCTGCCTTAAACTTCACGCTTTACCAGCACCGCATCTCCATGCCTGCACCCACCGCCGCACCGGCCTTGTTCGATGTCAAAAGCGCCTCCCTGACGCTGGAGGCCTTCGTGCTCAAGACGGGCAACCTGACGGCCTTGGCCCAGGCGCTGGACGAGCGCTTCGGCGCCACCCCCGACCTGTTCAACGGCGAGCCCGTCGTCATCGACCTGACCCACCTGGCCAGCCTGGACGTCGCCATCGATTTCCCCACCCTCATCGCGCTGCTGCAGAAACACAAGCTCAAGCCCGTGGCCGTGCGCGGCACGACGCGCAAGCAAAGCGATGCCGCACAGGCGGCGGGCCTGGTCGAAGCCCCTGACAGCCACGCGGCACCGGCCCGGGTCGAAACCGTCGAGGTCGTGCGCGAGGTGGTGCGTGAAGTCGTCCGCGAAGTGCCGGTCGAGGTGGAGGTGCCCGTGGCCGCCACCACCCTGATCATCGACAAGCCCTTGCGCTCCGGCCAGCAGGTCTATGCCAAGGGTGGTGACCTCATCGTCACGGCCGTGGTCAACCACGGCGCCGAAGTCATCGCCGACGGCAGCATCCACGTGTACGCACCGCTGCGCGGCAAAGCGATTGCGGGCGCCAAGGGCAACACCCAGGCGCGCATCTTCGCGACCTGCATGGAGCCCGAGCTGCTGTCGATCGCCGGCACCTACCGCACCACCGACAACCCGCTGCCCGACAGCGTGCGCGGCAAGCCGGCGCAGATCCGCCTCGATGGCGAGCGCCTGGTGTTCGAACCGATTTCCTGAACCTCTTTGCACAGACCCACTGAAAGGACCGCCCTCCCATGGCCAAGATCATCGTCGTGACTTCCGGCAAAGGCGGCGTCGGCAAGACGACCACCAGCGCCTCTTTCGCATCGGGCCTGGCCCTGCGCGGCCACAAGACGGCCGTCATCGACTTCGACGTCGGCCTGCGCAACCTCGACCTGATCATGGGTTGCGAACGCCGCGTGGTCTATGACCTCATCAACGTCATCCATGGCGAGGCCAACCTGAACCAGGCCCTCATCAAGGACAAACAGTGCGACAACCTCTACGTGCTGGCCGCCTCGCAAACGCGTGACAAGGACGCCCTCACCCAGGAAGGCGTCGAGAAGGTCTTGAAGGACCTCGGCGAGATGGGCTTCGAGTACGTCGTGTGCGACTCGCCCGCCGGCATCGAAACGGGCGCACTGATGGCCATGCACTTCGCCGACGAGGCCATCGTGGTGACCAACCCCGAAGTGTCGTCCGTGCGCGACTCCGACCGCATCCTGGGCATGCTGCAAAGCAAGACCCAGCGCGCCCAAAATGGCGGCGAGCCGATCAAGGAACACCTGCTGATCACGCGCTACAACCCCAACCGCGT
>CAIQIL010000032.1 GCA_903871865.1 uncultured Burkholderiales bacterium | reverse complement strand
GGCGGCAACATGGGCACGGACGGCTCGGTGTCCTTCCAGTTCAAGCACGTGGGCCAGTTCCTGTTCGCCCCGGGTGCCAGCGAAGACAAGGTCATGGAAGTGGCCCTGGAAGCCGGTGCGGAAGACGTGCTGACCCACGACGATGGCTCCATCGAGGTGCTGTGCGCCCCGCCCGATTTCGAGGCCGTGCAAAAGGCGCTGCAAGCCGCGGGCCTGCAGCCCGAACTGGCCGAAGTCACCATGCGCGCCGACACCCCCATTGAATTGAGCGGCGACGATGCCGTCCGCATGCAAAAGCTGCTGGACGTGCTGGAAGACCTGGACGACGTCCAGGAAGTCTTCCACAACGCCGAACTGAACTGATAGAAACCTCCCCATGAACATCCTCGTCATCGGCTCCGGCGGCCGCGAACACGCCCTGGCCTGGAAGCTGGCCCAATCGCCCAAGGCCCAGAAGGTCTATGTGGCGCCGGGCAACGGCGGCACGGCACGCGATGCGCGCCTGGTCAACGTGCCCATCACCGACGTGAAGGCGCTGGCCGACTTTGCCGAGGCCAACAAGATCGTCCTGACCGTGGTCGGCCCCGAAGCGCCGCTGGCGGCGGGTGTCGTCGATGAGTTCCGCGCCCGCGGCCTGCGCATCTTCGGCCCGACACAAAAGGCCGCGCAGCTGGAGAGCTCCAAGGCCTTCGCCAAGGACTTCATGAAGCGCCATGGCATCCCCACGGCCTTTTACGAAACCTTCACCGACGCTGCCGCGGCCCACGCCTATGTGGACCAGCACGGCGCGCCCATCGTCATCAAGGCCGACGGCCTGGCGGCGGGCAAGGGCGTGGTCGTGGCCATGAGCCTGGCAGAGGCGCACGAAGCCATCGACTTCATGTTGCTGGACAACAAGCTGGGCGTGCAGCACAACGAAGGCGGCGCGCGCGTGGTCATCGAAGAGTTCCTGGCCGGCGAGGAAGCCAGTTTCATCGTGCTGGCCGACGGCAAGAACGTGGCCGTGATGGCCACCAGCCAGGACCACAAGCGTCTGCTGGACGCCGACGAAGGCCCCAACACGGGCGGCATGGGCGCCTACTCGCCCGCGCCGGTGGTGACGCCCAACGTCTATGCCAAGGCCATGCAGGACATCATCCAGCCGACGTTGGACGGCATGGCCAAGGACGGCATCCCCTTCACCGGCTTCCTGTACGCCGGCCTGATGATCGACGCCAACGGTTCGCCGAAGACGTTGGAGTTCAACTGCCGCATGGGCGACCCCGAGACGCAGCCCATCATGATGCGCCTCAAGAGCGATGCCATCGACCTGTTCATGCACGCCACCGACGGCACCCTGGACCAGGTCGAGCTGCAATGGGACCGCCGCTTCGCGCTCGGCGTGGTCGTGGCCGCAGGCGGCTACCCGCTGAGCCCCGAGAAGGGCCAGGCCATCACCGGCCTGCCCGCCGATGCCGACGACGCCATGGTCTTCCACGCCGGCACCACGCTGGGCGAGGATGGCGTGCTGCGCACCAGCGGCGGTCGTGTGCTCTGCGTGACCGCGCTGGGCGATTCGGCCAAGCTGGCCCAGCAGCGTGCCTACGAGTACCTGCGTGGCATCCAGTTCGACGGCATGCAGTTCCGCTCTGACATCGGCTGGCGCGCCATCAAGGCCCGCTGAACCCTTGCCCGCTGACCTCACGCGCAGGACACCCCCCATGAGCCAGGCCCACACCGACGCCGTCCGCAGCCACCTGCTGGACCTGCAGGACCGCATCATCTCGGCCTTCGAAGCCGAAGATGGCACACCCTTCGTGCGCGATGCCTGGGTGCGAGGCGCCCACGAGCGCCTGCAGGGTGACGGCTGTTCGCGCCTGGTCGAAGAAGGGAACGTGCTGGAGCGCGGCGGCTGCAATTTTTCGCATGTGAAGGGCCCGAGCCTGCCGCCCTCGGCCACGCAGCATCGGCCGGAGCTGGCGGGTTGCCCCTTCGAGGCCATGGGCGTGTCCCTGGTGTTCCACCCGCGCAGCCCGCACGTGCCCACGGTGCACATGAACGTGCGCATGCTGGCGGCGCACCGGCCCGATGGCACGGTGGTGGCTTGGTATGGCGGCGGCATGGACCTCACGCCCTATTACGGCCACGAAGAAGACGCCCGCCACTTCCACCAAGTCTGCAAGGACGCGCTGGCGCCCTTCGGCCCTGAGCTGCACCCGCGCTACAAGAAGTGGTGCGACGAGTACTTCTTCCTCAAGCACCGCAACGAGGCGCGTGGCGTGGGCGGCATCTTCTTCGACGATGTCTCCGAGCTGGGCGAGCAGGGCGGTTTCGACCTGATCCGCTCGGTGGGCGATGCCTTCACCCAGGCCTACCTGCCCATCCTGCAGCGCCGCCGCGACACGCCTTACACCCAGGCCGAGCGCGATTTCCAGGCCTACCGCCGGGGCCGCTACGTGGAATTCAACCTGGTGTGGGACCGCGGCACGCTGTTTGGCCTGCAGTCGGGCGGGCGCACGGAAAGCATCCTGATGTCGATGCCGCCGGTGGTGCGCTGGCGCTACGACTGGCACCCTGAGCCCGGCACGCCCGAGGCGCGCCTCTACACCGACTTCCTGCCCCCGCGGGATTGGGTCTGAGCGGTTTGCCTTCTTCGCCCACGTTGTCCACGCGCTCGCAGACCGAGGCTGACGCTGCCCAGGTGCTGCGCATCGGCCTGATGGGCGGCAGCTTCGACCCGGTGCACAGCGCCCACGTGGCCCTGGCCGCGTCGGCCTTGGCGCACCTGCAGCTCGACGAGGTCCGCTGGATCCCCGTGGGCCAGGCCTGGCAGAAGGCGCGCCGCCTGGCGCCTGCGGCCGACCGCGTCGCCATGGTGCAGGCCGCCATCGCCCACGAACCCCGCTTTGTGCTGGACCTCACCGAAGTCCTGCGCGTTGGCCCTTCGTTCACGCTCGACACCGTGCGCGCACTGCAAGCGGCCCGTCCCGAGGTGCGCGAGTGGGTGCTCATCATCGGCCTGGACCAGTACCTCAACCTGCCCACCTGGCAGGGCTGGCAGGAGCTGTTGCAGCGCGTGACGCTCGCCGTGGCGACCCGCGAGCCCTTCGAGCCCGTGCCGCCCGAGGCCTTGCGATCACACCCGCACCGCATGGTGCATTTGCCGATGGCGCCGCAAGCGGTGTCGTCCACCGAGGTCCGCGAACGCCTGGCCCTCGGTGAAAGCCCTGAATCTCTGGCGCCCGAGCTGATCCCGGTCAGCGTGGCGCGCTATATTGCCAACCATCAACTCTACGCCTCTGGCGCCCCCCTCTGAATGGACATCCGCAAACTGCAACGCGTCATCGTCGATGGCCTGGAAGACGTCAAGGCGCAAGACATCGTCGTCTTCAACACCGAGCACCTCTCGCCCTTGTTCGAACGCGTGATCATCGCCACGGGTTCGTCCAACCGCCAGACCAAAGCGCTGGCGTCCAGCGTGCGCGTCGCGGTCAAGGCGGCAGGCCTGCAGGTCATGCGCACGGAGGGCGAAGAGAACGGCGAATGGATCATCGTGGACTGCGCCGCCGTCGTCGTGCACATCATGCAGCCGGCCATCCGCCAGTACTACCAGCTCGAAGAGATCTGGGGTGACAAGCCGGTGGCGATCAAGCTCAAGGCCCAGCGCACGGGCCTGGTCAAGGCGTCCGAGCCTGAAGAGGAAGACGAACCCGTCAAGCCGAAGAAGGCCGCCGGCAAGACCACCGCAGCCCGCAAGGCCGCCGTGACCAAGCCGGAAGCCAAGAAGGTCGATGGCAAGAAGGCTGTACCCGCCAAAACTTCCGCCAAGGCGCCGGCCCGCAAGTCCGCCGCTGTGAAGGAAGTCGAAGCCAAGGCGCCGGCCCGCAAGATCGTGACCCGCAAGGTGGCCAGCAAG
>CAIQIL010000031.1 GCA_903871865.1 uncultured Burkholderiales bacterium | reverse complement strand
TCCCCAGCAGTCGCTGACGACCGCGCCGCCTTGCGCCAGCGCCTGCTGCAGGCCCGCAGCGCCTGGGCCAAGACCCCGCCCTTCGCCGCAGCGCAGCAGCGTGTGCAGGCCCAGCTCATGCGCGCACTGGAACGGCTGGAGCCCAACTGTTTGGGCGTGTATTGGCCCCTTGCAGGTGAATTTAACCCAAGGGATGCCGCCCTCCAGGCCAAAGCCCTGTGGGGATGCCGCCTGGCCTTGCCTTTTGCCCGCAAAACACCCCGAGAGATGCAGTTCCTGGCTTGGGATGGCGAAGCGCCGTCGCACCAAGACGAATGCGGCATCTTCACCGCCCAGGGCGAACCCGTTGTGCCCGACGTCGTGCTGGTGCCCTGCGTGGGTTTCACCGACGAAGGCTTCCGGCTGGGATACGGCGGCGGCTACTTCGACCGCTACCTGGCGGCCCACCCCGAAGTCACGGCGGTGGGCTTGGGCTGGGCGCTCGGCCGGCTCACCGAGGCCGAGCTGAAACCCCTGCCCCACGACCAACCCTTGGTGGGTGTGATCACAGAAGGCGACAGCTGAGCTGGATGTGACGCGTTTGACGCCCCTCAGACGCGGGGTGATGGGTGTGAACCCTGATCGTTATCCGTCAGACAGCACGGAAGATCACATCCATGACTCGCCAGGGCGACGCAGAGCGCCCGACATTCCACACACCAAGGACGTGAACATGACATTCATCCAGCATTTCGCCGTGTTGTCTCTGGCCGCTGTCGCCAGCGTTGCCTCGGCCGCCAACCAACCCCTGAACACCATCAACGACTCGTACGTGACGCTCAACACCAGCGTCCTGTCCACGAACTCGTTCACGGCTTCCGCCCTGGGCGGCTCGACCTACAACAGCAGCACCGGCAAGCTGACCGACGCCGTGGCTTCGGCATCGACCACCACCAGCCCTGGCGCCCTGACCGTGGTCTACAACAGCACCTCGGGCCTGTCCCTGAGCGGTTCGCTGTCGGGCCTGGGCGTCACCGTCAACATGACGGGCTTCTCCTACGACGCGGCCAGCAACACCCTGTTCGGCAACCTGGCCGTGAACACCCTGCTGGGCAACGCCACGTACACCAACCAGGCCATCCTGGTGGCCGGTACCGAGGTGGGCACCCTGGGCAGCAACAGCCTGGACAGCGTGACTTCGTCGACCACGGCACGTGACCTGAACTACACGCTGTCCAACTTCACCATGGCCGCCGACCTGAACAACAAGCTCGGCACCCTGGCCCCCCGGTTCTCGTGGCTGCCTTCGGCTGTGACGAACGTGGTCGTGTTCACCAAGCCCACCGCAGCCGTTCCCGAACCCGGCACCTACGCCCTGATGGGCCTGGGCCTGGTCGGCATCGCCGCCATCTCGCGCCGCCGCCAAGCCGCCAACAGCTGATCGCAGCGCAGGCTTCGACACAAAAAAAGCTCCCCGCGGGGAGCTTTTTTCATGGGCGCTGCTGGGGTTCAGAAGCGGTAGCCGATGCCCACGCCGAACAGCACCGGGTCCACCTTGAAGGTGCCCAGCTTGCTGCCGTCATAGGTCACATCGGTGCTGATCTTGACCTTCTTGACGTCTACGTTCAGGAACCAGCGGTCGGCCAGCTTGATGTCCATGCCCAGGCCATAGGCGAAGCCAAAGCTGCTCTTGTCGAGCTTGCCGGCGCCGTCCAGGATCTTCACGCTGGAGAAGCGGGTGTAGTTCAGGCCAGCACCAGCGTAGGGGCGCACCGTGCCTTCGGGGTTGAAGTGGTACTGCACCGTCAGCGTGGGCGGCAGGTGCTTGAGGCTGCCGATGTCGTTGCCGTTCAGGGTGACGTCTTGCTTTTGCGGGTAGGTCAGGATCAGCTCGGCCGCGATGTTGCGCGTGATGAAGTAGGTGATGTCCACTTCAGGCAGCGACTTGTCGTTGATTGCCAAGCCGTTGACGTTGCCGCCGTTCTCAGGGCTCAGGTGCACCGCACGGGCACGGACCAGCCAGGGGCCCTCGGCGGTCTGGGCCATCAGGGGGGCGCTCAGCGCGGACAGGGCCAGAGCGGCAGCGGCAACGCGGGTCAGGGCAGATGTCTTGGTCATGGTGAGGTCCTTCTTGTGCGAGGGTTCGCTGGCGACGCGGACTGCGTTTCGCCATGAATCCATTGCATCAGTGAGAACCCCTGGTCCGATTGACTCAGCGCAAGTCGCTCAAGCCGCCCATGCTGAGAAGAGGGCCTTTGCAGTTACTTTTTGACGCACATCAGTTTCGGTGTGCCGCGCCACGCGAATCCGATGCGTTTGGGCAACGCCCTCACCAACCCAAACGCTCGCAGATGGCCTTGACCGTGGTGGCCTGGTTCATCGTGTAGAAGTGCAGGCCGGGCACGCCGGCGCAGCGCAGCTGGTCGCACAGGTCGGTGACCACGTCGAGGCCAAAGGCCTGGATCGAGGCCTTGTCGTCGCCGAAGCCTTCCAGGCGGGTGCGGATCCAGCGCGGCACCTCGGCCCCGCAAGCGTCGGAGAAACGGATGAGCTGGCTGGCGTTGGTGATGGGCATGATGCCGGGCACCACGGGGATGGTCGCACCGGCCTTCTCGGCGTCTTCAACGAAGCGGAAGTAGGCGTCGGTGTTGAAGAAGTACTGCGTGATGGCCACGTCGGCCCCGGCCTTGACCTTGGTGACGTAGGCCTGCAGGTCGGCTTGCGGGTTGCGCGCCTGGGGGTGCATTTCCGGGTAGGCGCCCACCTCGATGTGGAAGTGGCTGCCGGTTTCCTCGCGGATGAAGGCCACCAGCTCGCTGGCGTACTTGAACTCGCCGAAACCGCCATAACCGCTGGGCAAATCACCGCGCAAGGCCACGATGCGCTTGACGCCATCGGCCTTGAACTGGGCGAGCTGCTCGCGCACGCTGGCCTTGCTGGCGCCGATGCAGGAGAAGTGCGGCGCCGCATCGAAGCCTTCGGCCAGGATGGCGCGCACGGTCTGGATGGTGCCGTCCTGCGTCGAGCCACCCGCCCCGTAGGTCACGGAGCAGTACTCGGGTTGGAGCGGGTAGAGCTGCTGGCGCACGGCGGCCAGCTTGTCCGCGCCTTCGGGGGTCTTGGGCGGGAAGAACTCCAGGCTGATGGGCAAGCGATGCTGGGTGGTCATGGGGATGTCGGCTGAAATTCAGGCGGCCACGGGCGACTGCGCCCAGATGAAGAATTCGAGGTTGCCGTCGCCACCGGCGATCGGGCTGGCAAAGCCTTTGTGGACCTTCCAGCCCAGGTCGGTGCAAGCGCGGCGCACCATGTCGCGGGCGCGGGCGTGCTGGGCCGGGTCTTTGACCACGCCCCCCTTGCCGACGTGCTCCTTGCCGACTTCGAACTGCGGCTTGATGAGCATGAGCGCCTGGCCACCCGGCTTGAGCCAGGGCCCCAGGTGCGGCACGATCTTCGACAAGGCGATGAAGGACAGGTCGGCCACGATCAGGTCGAAACCGTCGGCCGGCGCGTGCTCGCGCAGCGGGCTGCCCTCGAGCTCGCGGGCGTTGACGTTTTCCAGGCAGACGACGCGCTCGTCGGTCTTGAGCTTGTCGTGCAGCTGGCCATGGCCCACTTCCACGCCGACCACGCGGCTGGCGCCTTGCGTGAGCAGCACGTCGGTGAAGCCGCCCGTGCTCTGACCCACGTCCAGGCAGGCCATGCCAGCGACGTCCAGGCCCACCTGGGCCAGGGCGCCTTCGAGCTTCAGGCCGGCGCGGGACACCCAGCGCAGCTCATCGTCGTTGGTGACGCGCAGTTGCGCATCGTCGGGCAGGTCCTCACCGGCCTTGCGCAGCGTGGTCCAGCCCTTGGGGCCGAGCCATTGCGCAGCGCCAGCCTCCACCAAGCGGTGGGCGGCGGAGCGGGTGGGCGCGTGGCCCCCGGCGACGAGCAGTTGATCGGCTCTTGGCATTCAATTCCTTGTTGGGTCCGCTCGGTCAACGCGACCGAGCGACCGCCATGGATCCGGCTTCGCCGGTCCATCGGCGGCGCCCCCCGGAGAGGGGGGCCGCCAAAGGCGGTAGGGGGGAGATCAATAACGGTACGCGTCAGGCTTGTAAGGACCCTGCTTGGACACACTGATGTAGGCAGCTTGCTCGTCGCTCAGCTCGGTCAGCTGGGCGTTGAGGGTCACCAACTGCAGGCGGGCCACCTTCTCATCGAGGTGCTTGGGCAGCACGTAGACCTTGCCGTTGTCGTACGCCTCGGGGCGGGTGAACAGCTCGATCTGGGCGATGGTCTGGTTGGCGAAGCTCGACGACATCACGTAGCTGGGGTGGCCCGTGCCGCAGCCCAGGTTCACCAAGCGGCCCTTGGCCAGCATGATGATGCGCTTGCC
>CAIQIL010000030.1 GCA_903871865.1 uncultured Burkholderiales bacterium | reverse complement strand
GTCATCTGGTCGGACTCCAGGATGCGGTCGGTGTTGCCCGTGTGCAAGGCCACGCGGCCCTGGGTGCTGTCCAGCGGGTCGCGCACCATGCTGAGCGTCTGCGCCGAGTTGCTCAGCACCAGCAATTGGCCGCCGCCCATGAACACGCTCAGGGAGCCGTCATCGGCCTCGACCGTGTTGACCTGCACCAGGCCATTGAGCTGCTTGACGAGTTGGTCCCGCTGGTCGAGCAGGTCGTTGGGCTCGTGGCCGATGCCTTTCAGGCTGGCGATGGCTTGGTTGGACGTGGCGATCTGCTGCGTCAGCGAATTGATGCGGCTGACCGTGCTTTGCAGGTCCGACACGGTGCCTGCCTGCAGGTCATCGAGCTGTTTGCCGGCGGTGTTGACGCGGCTGACCCAGTCCTGAGAGCGCGCCAGCACCACCTGGCGGGCCGACATGTCCTGCGGCTGGTTGGCCACGTCCACGAAAGCGTTGAGCACCTGTTGCGCCGCGTAGCCCAGGCCGTTCTGGCCGGTGGGCAGCACTTTTTCCAGCTGGTTGAGTTTGTCCAGGCGGGTCTGGTCGGCCGAGGAGGTGGCGACGTTGACGTTGTTCTCGCGGACCAGGAATTCGTTGGTGCTGCGCGTGACGGTGGCCACCTTCACGCCCCGGCCATAAAAGCCCGCACCCGTGAACAGACCGCCTTCGGTTTGCAGCTCAACCTGCTGGCGCGAGTAGCCCGGCGTGTTGACGTTGCTGATGTTGTGGCTGGTCGTGTCCAGCATGGCCTGGTTGGCCAGCATGGCGCGTGCGCCGAGGGAGAAGATGCCGGTGCCCATGGGGTGCTCCTTCGCTCAGTGATTCAAGCCAGGCTGCGCTGTACGCGCAGGGCCGTGTTGATCACTTTGGTGAGCTTGTCCGCGTAGGCGGGGTCGGTGGCGTAACCGGCCTTTTGCAGGCTCTTCGCAAAACCACTGGCCGTGTCCGCCTGCGCGACCGTTTGACTGTAGCGCGGGCTCTGGCTGAGCAGGCGGGCGTGGTCCTTGAAGGCGTCGGCGTAAGAGTCATACGCACGGAATTTGGCCGTGACTTTGTGCGCGACGCCGCCGACGTATTCGGTCGTGGTGACCTCGGCGACCTTGCCCGTCCAGCCCGGCGTGGCCTTGATACCGAACAGGTTGTGGCTGGACGTGCCGTCCTTCATCTTGATCTCGTGCTTGCCCCAGCCCGACTCCAGCGCGGCCTGGCCCAGGATGTGGCTGGCCGCCATGCCGGTGGCGGCCTGGGCTTCCTGCGCGGCGGCCTGGTGCTTGCGGATGAACTGTTCGGAGGCGCTCAGGCGCTGGGTGCCGGTCGCGGGGGCGCCTGCGGCATCTGCCGCGGCAGGGGCGGCCGCGGCGGCACTGCGCTGGCCGAGGGCGGTGCTCATGCTCAGGCCATGGAGCGCATCGGCGCCGTTGGCGGCCCCAGCGCTGGCGTCACCGCTGGTCGCGCCGTTCTTGAGGCCCATCTGGCGCTCCAGCTGGCGCACGATCAGGTCGCTCAGGCCACCGGGGCGGCCCGTCATCTGGCCGGCGAACTGGGTGTCCAGCATGCTGGTGCCCATCTCGGTGGCCTGGTTGTCCAGCATGCCCGTGCTCATGGTCGAGGCGCGCATGCTCTTCATCAGCTCCTGCATGAACAGGCTTTCGAGCTGCTTGGCCGTCTCGCGGATGGCGGACTTGGGGCTGGCGCTGGAACTCGACTTCAGGCGCTCCAGGGAGCGCACGTCCATCGTCAGGCCGGCGTTGGTGCCAGGGACCTGGCCACTGGGGGAATTCAGGCTCATCAGATCACCTCCAGCTCGGCTTGGAGTGCGCCGGCCGCCTTCATGGCTTGCAGGATGGCCAGCAGGTCCTGCGGGTTGGCGCCCAGGGTGTTGAGCGCCTTGACCACATCGGTCAGCTTGCTGCCGGCGGGCAGCTGGATCAGGGCGCCGGGCGCCTGGTTGATCTGGATGTCGTTCTTCTCGGTCACCACGGTCTGGCCGTTGGAGAAGGCACCAGGCTGGCTGACCGAGGGCGTGGAGCTGATCGTCACCGACAGGTTGCCGTGGGCCACCGCGCAGGGGCCCAGGGTCACGGCCTGGTTGATGACGACCGAGCCCGTGCGGGCGTTGACGACGATGCGCGCAGCCGGTGTGGCGCGGTCCACCGAGAGGTTTTCCAGGTCGGCCATGAAGGCCACGCGCTCGCCCGAAGCGGTGGGCAG
>CAIQIL010000029.1 GCA_903871865.1 uncultured Burkholderiales bacterium | reverse complement strand
TGGCGCATCTTGAAGACGCGCTTGGAGCCTTCGCGCACCACGGCAAAGGCCTCGGGCAGGATGGCGTCGAGCGCTTCGCCCTGGGCAATGCGCTGCTTGAATTCCTCGGTCTTGCCGCGCAACTGCTCGTCGGTCAACGGCTCGAAGCTGGGCTCCAGCGCGTTGATCTTGGTCACCGTTTTGCGGTACTCCTTGAGCAGGCGTTCGTTACGGCTACCGAAAATCGAGGTGAGAAGCTTGGGCAACATGGAGCGGTCAATCCGGTCGTGCGGTGCGGGTCGGGGGTGCGCAAGGAAGCTGCGCGGTTGACGCGGGCACGCACGTGGCCCAGTCAACCAAAGCCAAAAAGTGTAGCACCGGGGGGTGACCGGAGCGTGGCAGGGACGGCCAGCCCTCGGTTCCGGGGGTTCCAGGGCTCATGCGGCCGCGCGCCGTTGGGCCAGACCGACCGCGACCCCGGTGCAGACGCCCGCCATCACCACCACGACCACCGCCCCGGACGGCAGGTCGAGCACGGCCGACAGGGCCAGGCCGAGGGCGTAGGCCAGGGCGCCGCCCAGCCAGGCCAGGGGCAGTTGCCAGCGCGCGGCGGCGTGGCGCACGGCCAGCGCCGGCATGATCAGGCTGCTGAAGACGAGGTAGACGCCCACCAATTGAACGGACGCCGTGACGGCCACGGCGAACAAGAGGTAAAAGCCCACGCGGCCCAGGCGGGGGCCCAGGCCAAACCACAGCGCCAGCAGCGCCGCGGTCAGGCCGGCCTCGGCCCAGAGTTGCCCCGGCGTCACCCACAAAATCTGCCCGACGAGCAGGTCTTTGAGGTGCTCGCCGCCGTGCGGGTTGCCGGCCAGCAGCAGGATGCCCACGCTGGACGCCAGCACGAACAAGGCACCGATCAGGGCTTCCTGGATGTCGGGCCAGCGGCGCTCCATCCAGGTCATCAGCATGGCGCCGGCCACCGCCGCCGCCATGGCCGCGGCCTGCACCGCCCAGCCTTGCGGTTCCCAGCCCAGCGCGTCGGCGGCGATCACCCCCAGCCCGGCGATTTGCGCAATGGCCAGGTCGATGAAGACGATGCCCTTGCGCAGCACCTGCAGGCCCAGGGGCACGTGGGTGGCGAGCACGAGCAGGCCGGCGATGAGGGCGGGGCCGACGATGCCCCAATCGATGCCAAGGTTCACTTCGCGGCTTTCAGGAGGGTGTCCACGGTGTCATCGAACAGGCCGAAGAGGTCTTTGGCGCGCTCGCTGCCGCCCACGGTGAAGGGCAGCACGGCCACGGGCAGGTGGGTGCGTTCGGCCAGCCACTGCGCGCTGCGGCCGTCGTTGTAGGCCGCCCGCACGATGATTTTGGCCGGTTGCTGCTGCAGCTTGCCCAGCACCGAAGACAGGTAACTGCTGCTGGGCTCGACGCCGGGTTTGGGCTCCAGCGTGGCAACCTGCTGCAGGCCCAGCCAGTTCTCCAGATAGGGGAAGCCTTTGTGCTGCACGACGATGGGCAGGCCCTTGAGCGGCGCGGCGGCCTGGGTCCAGCGCTGTGTGGCCTGGCCCCAGCGGGCCTGGAAGTCGGCCAGGCGCTTGGCGTAATCGGCGGCATGGGCCGGGTCCACCTCGCTCAGGCGTTTGGCCAGGGCCGGGGCCACGGCCGCGATGTTGCGCGGGTCGGTCTGGATGTGCGGGTTGCCCGAGGCATGCACGTCGCCATCTGCGCGGTCCAGGCGCGTGGGCACTTCCAGCTTGCGCACGAAGTCTGCGGCGTTGAACATGCCGGGTTGGCCCGGCTGCACGGCGCCATTGCCAGCCTGGCGCAGCAGCACGGGCAGCCAGCCCACTTCCAGTTCAGCACCGGTGCACACCAGCAGCTCGGCGTTGCGCACGGCGGCGATCAGGCTGGGGCGGGCCTGGATGTTGTGCGGGTCCTGCAGGGCCGAGGTGGCCACATAGATGCTGGCGTGCTCGCCGGCCAGCTCTTGCGTCAAGGCGCCCCATTCGGGTTCGCAGGCCACGACCTTGAGGGCGTGGGCGGGCAGGGCAATGCTGGCGAGGGTGGCGGCGAGGCTCAGGCCCAGCAGCGAAGTCTTGTTCGTCATGGTGTGTGTCCTTCGTGTGCGCTCAGTAGCTGTGCGCGCCGTGGGCGCCCAGGCTCATCTGGTATTGCAGGAAGATCTGGTGGTCGGTCACGCCTTGGCGGGCGCGGTCGTCGCTGAGTTGCAGGCGCCAGCGGCTGTACTCGCTGGGCGACCAGTCCACCATCCAGGTGTCGCGCTGGGGCTGGTACGAGGGCAGGGCCAGGTTCAGGGCGTTGGCGCCAAAGTCGCTGCGGCCGCTGTCCAGGCGGTCATGGCGCAGGCCCACGCGCCATTGCGGCATGAACTGGTAGACGCCTTGCAGGTACCAGCCGGATTGCGCCGAGCGGTAGCCGTCGATGCTGTTGAGGCTGGCGGTGTCGAACGCGACCTGGCCGCTCTCGGTGCGGCGGAAGTACTCGCCTTGCAGCTTGAAGTTGGTGACCCGGCCGTTGCCATTGGGCGCCCACTTCCAGACGCCGTCCAGCGCCCAGATGCGGCTGCGACCGCTGAAGGTGTACGTGGTGGTGTCGTCGCGCGGATCGGTGCTGGTCCATGCGCGGCCATCGGCGCGGGTCTGCAGCCAGGACGCGCCTGCGCGCCAGCTGTGGCTGAAGCCGATGTCGCCGCCCGTGCGGGCCGTCAGCAGGGTGGCGCCGGCGCCGTTGCGGTCACGCTCGCTGCCGGGGAAACCGTGGCCGTTGCCCAGCTCCAGTCCCAGCTCCACGTAGCGCTCCAGCGGCAGCACCCAGCGCGCCTGCACGCCTTCTTGCTTGAACTGGCCGCCGAAGAAGGCCTGGTAGGCCAGGGGCGCGTCCACGAAATCCCAGGTGTGGGCGTGTTGCTCGTTGAGGTAGCCCAGGCCAGCGTAGAAGCGGCCCGCTTTGAGCTTGAGGCCGGCCGGCAGCGCGGTGGTCTGCACGAAGGCCTCTTCGGCCGAGATGGTGTCTTCGCCGGACACGGCCAGGGTGACGGCACCGTAGAACAGGTGGTCGATGTTGGCGCTGAGCGTCAGCTCCGACTCGCCCAGGCTGAAGCCGCGCTTGCCAGGGCCCACCTCGCCACCGCTGGGCAGGAAGCCACTCAGCTGCCAGGTGTCGGGGCTCTTGGACAGGCCGGCGTAGCCACCCGTGAGGATGAGCGCGACGTCCGGGTTGAACCGGTTGCTGCCACCCGAGGCCGCCCCTGCGCTGTCTGCGGCGATGGCGGTGTCGCTTGTGGAGACATTGGCGGCAGTGGTGGCAGTGGCAGTGTTGGGCCCAGCAGGCGCCGCCGTGACCGCGGCCACGGCCGCCGCGGTGCTTTGCTGCTGCGCGGCTTGTTGCGTGAGCTGCTGCTGGGCTTGCTGCAACTGGGCCTCCAGGGCCTGGATGCGGCTGTCGTAGCTGCGCTTGAGTTCGTCGATTTGCTGGCGGAGTTGCTGCAGGCCGTTGGCGTCCAGCGTGGGCGCTTTGCCCTGGGCGTGTGCCGTGGCGCTCAGCAGCAAGCCGGTGGCGAGCGCCAGCCGGGTGGGGTGTCGGAGGAAGGACATTCGGGAAACTTTCGGGGTGGGCGCTGGCGCGCCATGCCACGCGCGCCTCAGCCCGTGTGGGGCAGCGGCGGCAGGCAGGAGGGGGCCAGGTCAGCAGGGCGAGCACGGGGGCTGCAGGCGCATCGCGCCACGCAGCGTGCTCACAGCGGTTGTCTCAGCTCAGGCCGTGCGGCGGTGCACGGGGCTGGAAGCCCGCAGAGACCCCGGTCGCGCATTGCGCTTGCCCGCGGTGTTCCGAAAGGAGGTGATCGGCCTGCGCGCCCACCCAGGTGGTGGGCTGCGTGGCGACCGTGTGGTCGGCCGCGTGGAAGGCCAGGCAGATTTTGCAGACGCTGTGGGCGGCCACGCCCTCGTCGCGCCGCTCGTGCTGGATGCTGTGCAGCACACCGGCTTGCTGCGTGAGCAGCACCAGCGCGGCCAGGGCATGCAGCAGCCAGACGCGGGCACCGGATGCACCGCGTCGCGACAGCCATGAGCGCATGCCTTGGAACAACATCGTGTCAATTTAACGCACGTGCGTTGCTCTTTTGTGAAGCCGGTGCCGCGAGTGCCGCGTTCAGGAAGCGCGCGGGGTTTTGCTGCACGCCCTCCACCAGCACCTCGAAGTGCAGGTGCGGGCCGGTGGAGCGCCCGGTGTTGCCCACTGCCGCGATGGCCTGCCCGCGCTTGACCAGGTCGCCCGGCTTGACCAGCATCTTCGACGTGTGGGCGTAGCGCGTCACCAGGCCGTTGCCATGGTCCAGCTCGACCAGCAGGCCGTACTGCGGATGTGTTTCGGCCGACAGCACAACACCGCCAGCCGCGGCCAGGATGGGGGTGCCAGGTTCGGCGGGGAAGTCCAGGCCGGTGTGCAAGGCCGCACGGTGCGTGAAGGGGTCGGCGCGGAAACCGAAGCCCGAGCCCACCGGGCCATCGACAGGGGCGATGCTGGGCACCATCAGGGCGTCCAGGCGCTTCTCGAACAGGTGGGATTCGATCAGGGTGAGCACATCGCCGTGGCGGTCACCCAGGTTCTGCAGGCTGTCCATCTGGGTGTTCAGATCCTGCAGCAGCTGGTTGGACGTGCGGCGCTCATCGCGGGCGGCATCGGCCATGCTCACCAGCGGGCCACCCGCGGCCGCGCCTGTTTCGGCCTCGATCTTCTTGAGCTCGTCCGGCTTGAGGCCGGCCATGCCGGCCACCCGCTCGCTGACCGCTTCCAGTCGCATCATGCGGGCCTGCATTTCGCCCACCTTCACAGCCATGGCGTCGAGGTTTTCGCGCATGTAGCGGTCGCGCTGGGCCAGCTCCTGCCGCTCCACGAAGCGCACCGCTTCCGAGATGATGGGCCAGTGCTCGTGCGCGGCCTTGAGCAGCAGCGCGTGGTACAACAACAGGCTCACCACCATGAGCGGCAGGGTGAGGGCCAACAGGGCCAGGGCCAAGCGCCAGGGGGTGAATTGCACGACCCTGGGCTTGGACAGCACGCTGGTCGTGATGAGAATCTGCATGCAGCTCGTCCTTGCTGAAATGACACCATGAGCGCCAGCGACCCACCGCGGCCTGATCGCCGCCACATCTACATCGCGCCCACGGCCACCTTGCGGCCGATGGTGCCCGATGTGCCCCCGCTGGCGCGGGCCCTCGACCGTGCCGCGCCACTGGCGGGCCTGCTGCAACGCTTGCAGGCCTCACAGGCCTGCCTGGCGGCGGTCAAGCGCTGCCTGCCGCCTGCGCTGGCAGCGCACGTCAAAGCGGGCCCATTGGACGAAGAAGGTTGGACCTTGCTGGCGGCCAATGCGGCCGTGTCGGCCAAATTGCGCCAGCTTCAGCCTCGCCTGGCAATGGCTTTGGCCGACAGCGGGCTCAAGGTTACCGCAATCCGCGTCAAGGTCCAAAGCCAGTCGGGCTGAGGCCTTGGCGCTGGGATGTGGTGCTCAGGCCAGCAGGGCCGGCACCTGCGCGGCCAGGGCCTGACGCTGTGACACGGCCTTGCCTTGCAAGGCAAAACCCAGCAGCAGCTCGCTGCCATCGGCGGCGGTGCCCACGAAGCGCGCTTCCACGGCTTCGTCGGTGTCGCTGACCTGCCATTGGCCCTGGGCCTCGGCGGGTGGCGGGCAGACCACGGTGGGCCAAGCCGGCGTCTTCACGACGACGGGCATGGCCGGGTAGCTCACGGGCGTGGGCTTGCCTGCCAGCGTGGCGGCCAGGGCACGGGCCTGTGCCATCAGGGGCAGCACATAGGGCAGCAAGTGGCCGGCCACCTCGGCGCAATCGCCGATGGCATGGACGTGTGGCACGCTCGACACCAACTCGCGGTTGACCTGCACACCACGGCCCACGGCGATGCCGGCGTCGGCCGCCAGTTGCGTGCGCGGCTTCAGGCCGATGGCCGAGAGCACCAAGTCGGTGTCCAGCGTGCTGCCGTCGGACAGCGTCACGACCAGGCCCTGGCCATTCGGCGCGCGGTTCACCGCCACGGCGCCCACACCGAAGCGGAAGCTCGCGCCGCCTTCCTGCAGTTTGGCTTGCAGGCGGGCACTGGCCTCAGGGGGCAGCAGGCGGGGCAGGGCGCGCTCGGCCAGGTCCAGCACGGTGGGCTGGATGGCGCGGTGCAGCAAGTCGTTGGCGAATTCGCAGCCGATCAGGCCGGCGCCCAGGATGGCCACGCGCCTGACGGGTTGGCCGCCCGCGGCGGTGTCCAGCAGCTCGGCAAAGCGGGCGAAATCACCGAGGTCGTTGACCGACACGACGGTGTCGGCTGCATCGCCTTGCAGGGGGATTCGGATGGGGTCGGCGCCGAGTGCCAGCACCAGGTCGCGGTAGGGCAGCACCTCGCCGCTGGACAGCGTCAGCGTGCGCGCGGTGGTGTCCAGCGCCGTGACCGACGTGTTGGCGAGCACCCGCAGCTGGACTTCCTCGGCCATCTTCTCGGCCGATTTCATCACCAGCGTGGCGGGTGTCTTCTTGCTGGCCAGGGCGTTGGACAGCATGGGCTTGGAGTAGAAGCCGGCGTGGTCCCGGCTGACCAGCACGATGGGCACGGCCGCATCGGCCTTGCGCAGTTCGCGCGCCACGTTGTAGCCCGCCAGGCCGGCGCCGACGATCACGACAGCTTCACTCATGCGCTGTGCTCCAAGCTCAGATTTCGATCATTTCGAAGTCGGCTTTGCCGACGCCGCAGTCCGGGCATTCCCAGCCAGCGGGCACATCTTCCCACTTGGTGCCTGGCGCGATGCCGTCTTCCGGGTGGCCCTTGGCTTCGTCATACACAAAGCCGCACACAACGCATTGATAAGTCTTCATGGTTTCTTCCAAAACGGGGGTGGATTCTGAGGCACACCCGCCCGATGGGCAGGGCGCGCCGGCGTCAAAAAGGGGTGCTGCGCGTCATGTCCCCGGATCGTCGAGGAGGTCTTCCGTCGTGGGCTTGGCCTCGACGCGGTAGCTCTCACTGGCCCAGGCACCCAGGTCGATGGCCTTGCAGCCCTTGCCGCAAAACGGGCGGTAGGGGTTGTCGGTGCTGTAGGTGTGCATGACGCCGCAGGACGGGCAACGCACCTGGAGGCCTTGGGGCGCGCCAGTGGCGCCTTGGGGTTCGGGAGACGACATGGTGATCAGGCAAGGATCAGGCGAGGGTCACGCGATGGTCAAGCGCACAGCGTCAGCTCGAAGCTGGCGTCGGTGTCCGAGGCGATCTTGAGTTTGCCCTCGGCGTCGGGGCGCATCAGGCGGATGGACACCATCAGGCGGTTGGCGCTGATTTCGGGCACCAGCCCCAGGGCCGGGTCGATGCGCAGGCGCAGCAGGTGGTAGCTGCGCGAATCTTTCAGGTTCTGCTGGTACTGGCCGCACGGTGCAGCCACCATGTGCGGCTGGCCCGTGTCGCGCAGCAGGCCCAGCACCAGCTTGACGGCTTCGGCGAACGGCGCCAGCGTGCCCACCCACTGCTGCAAGTCCTGCTGGCGCTTGGCTGCGGGTTCGTGCTGCCAGGCGTAGTAGGAGGGCAGGTCGAATTCGCAGGTGCCGCCCGGGATGCTGATGCGGCTGCGGATGCCCATCAGCCAATCGTTCGTGGACAGGGTGTGGCCCGCTTTGCCAGTGACCTGGTTGAGACCGTGGTGGGCGCGCTCGATGCGGGCCAGCACCTCGTCGAGGGCCGCTTCCTGGATGGCGGGGT
>CAIQIL010000028.1 GCA_903871865.1 uncultured Burkholderiales bacterium | reverse complement strand
TTCTTCCAGCGCGTCGGCCACATCGTCGGAGATGGTCAGCAGGCGCGCCACCGGTTGCCAGCGCGGCAGGCGGGTGGCCTCGTCGCGGGCCTGCATGACGATGTGGTCGGCGCGGCGCTCCCAGGCCTTGGCGCGGGCGGCCACGTCGGCGGCGACCTCGCGCAGGCCGTCGTGGCCGTGGTCCAACGCATCGCTGACGGCCTGGGCCAGGGTCTGGCAATAGGCGGCGTGCTCGTCGAGCAGGTCGAACTCGGTGGTGCGGCGCTGCACCTGGCGGGCCAGCAGCATGCGGGTTTCGTCGGCCACCAGGGCGATGGGCTGGCCGTTCATCAGGGCCTGGGTGGCCAGGCGCATGACGTCGAGCAGGAAGGTGCGCGCCTGCGTCTCGCCCAGCACCTCGTCGAGGCGGTCGCCGATGCGGAAGGTGCCGCTGCCCACGGCCTGCATGGCGCCGAAGATCAGGCGCTCGCCACCGGCTTTCAGCCAGGCCATGTGGCCGACCTCGTTTTCAGCGGCGGCCGTCAGCACGGCCATGGCGCCTTCCTTGTCCACGAAGTTGACCAGGCGCTTGCGGGCGCGGTTCCAGTCGATCAGGAAGACGATGGCCGCGCCGATGCCTTCGAGCGTGCGCGCCAGTCGGATGCGGTCCTCGCAGGCGAAACGGGCGTTGCCCACGGTGTAGGCCTGGCCCTCGTTGAGGTCGGGCGCCACGCGCGAGGACATGTCCGACCAGCTCGCACCCAGCGGGTTGAGCAGGGACTGGAAGAAGGCGAAGCGGGTGCGGTGCAGGTCGGAGTAGGTGAGGGTGATGGCCAGGCCCTGCACGTTGATGACCAGCACGTGGGCGTCGTTGGTGCCGATGTCGTTTTGCAGCAGCAGGCGGTCGCCGTCGCGCGTGGCGGCGGTGTCCAGGCCCGGGTGGTCGAACTTCAGCGGCGCCGTGCGGTTGAGGCCGCGCATGAAGGCCTCGACCAGGGGGCGGTCGTCGTCGGCCAGCTGCCAGACATGGGCCCCGGCGATCACCTCGCTGGCCAGGTCGGCGGCCAGGCGGTTGATGGCCTTGTGCAGGTCCATGATGAGCAGGTGCAGGCTGTCGTCGGGGGTGTCGTCGAGGTCGTCGACATCGGCGGCGTGCTTGTGTGCGTGGCTGTGGGCATGGCCATGCGCCGGGCGCTTGCCGTGCGTCAGGCTGCGCAGCTGGTGGCGGTCAAGCTGTTCGCCGTGCAGGGCGTCGAGCCAGGCCTGCCACTGGTGCACGCGCAGGTGGGGCTCGGCGTCGGTGGTGCTGGACTCCAGCACGGGCCGGGCCATGATGGCCAGGTCGTCGTTGAGCGCTGCCACCAGGCGGTCGAGTTCGGGGATGAGCAGGACGTCACCCTCGCCATCCCCATTGCCGCCCACCCGGTTGGCGCCCGCGGGCAGTTCGTGCAGCCAGGTGGCCGAACCCAGACCGAGCGCGGTCAACTCGCGGCTGAGGTCCAGGGCCTCGCGCTCTGGGTGATCGGCGTGGGCCACGGCGGCCTGCAGCACGCTGAGGTAGAGCTTGAGCCGGTCGTTGGCGGCCAGCGCCGCATTGACCCACACGGGCATCATCAGCCCCCGTTGGCCCAGCATGGCCACTGCCTGACTTTTCTGCATCGCTTGCTTCCCTGGTTTCGTGTGTTGGACGAGCTTTCAGTCTGGTGCGGCCGTGTGACGATCGCATGGCAGGCCTGAGGCAGCCTTGTCGCATGTCAAAAAAGCGCGCGCCTTGCAAGGTCTTGGGCTTGCTGCTCCAATGCCTGTGGCAACGATGGACCCCACCCACCCCCACTCCCTGAGGATTCCCGCATGAAGCTGATGGACTACGGCGTCAAGCCGATCGACTTCCAGAAACCCGAACTGGCCGCCGCCTCGGCCGTGCCCGCGGGCGTGAGCCGCCGCACCTTCTTCGTCACCACCCTGGCCACCGGCTTTGCCGTGGCCGCGCAACCGGTGCTGGCCCAGGCCATCACGACCGACAGCAAAGGCCTGACGGCTGGCGAGGTGCAGATCCCCGTGGCCGACGGCAAGATCCCGGCCTACCGCGCGGTGCCTTCCAAGCCCGGCAAGTACCCGGTGATCCTGGTGGTGCAGGAAATCTTCGGCGTGCACGAGCACATCAAGGACATGTGCCGCCGCTACGCCAAGATGGGCTACTACGCCATCGCCCCCGAGATGTTCGCGCGCCAGGGCGATGTCTCCAAGATGGCGGACATCGCGGCCATCCTGGGCCAGGTGGTCATCAAGGTGCCCGACGCCCAGGTGTGCGCCGACCTGGATGCGGCCATCGCTTTTGCCAAGGCCAGTGGCCAGGCCGACGCCAAGCGCGTGGGCCTGGTGGGCTTCTGCTGGGGCGGCCGCACCGCCTGGATCTACGCCCGCCACAACCCCCAGCTCAAGGCCGCGGTGGCTTACTACGGCCTGCTCAATGGCATGAAGTCGGACATCAAGCCGGCCGACCCGGTGGACATCGGCGCCGAGATCAAGGTGCCCGTGCTGGGCCTGTACGCGGGCACCGATGCTTTCATCCCGATGACCGTGATCGACCAGATGCGCGCGGCGATCGCGAAATCGGGCAGCGGCTCGGAAATCGTCGTGTTCCCCAACGTGAGCCATGGCTTCAACGCCGACTACCGCCCCACCTACGACAAGGGTGCAGCGATGTACGCGCAGAAGCTGGCGTCCGACTGGTTCAAGGACCACGGCGTTTGAGTGCCGAGGTGAGCGCCGGGATGAGCGTCGCGATGGACGCCGAACTGCGCTTCCTCGACCACCCCACCCGCCACCTGTTCTTCACTGGCAAGGGTGGGTGGGCAAGACCTCGCTGTCCACCGCGACCGCATTGCGCTCGACGGCGAGGTACCGGGCCTGCAGCTCGGGCGCATCGACCCGAAGCTGGAAATGCAGCGCGACATCGACAAGGTCATGGCGGCGCGCTCACCCGGGCACTCCCTGCTGCTGATGGACGCCACCGAGGCCTGCCACCGCCAGATGACCCGCGAGTTCGAGGGCAAGGCCTTGGTGCACGTGGTCACGCCGCTCATGCGCTTGCAGGACGCGGCCTGCACCCGCATCGTCCTGGTCACGCTGCCCGAAGTGACGCCGGTGTCGCAAGCGGCGGCAGATGGCGCGGCTCGCCGGGGGGCTGGCGCAGCGCACCTTCGCCGTGCCCTGGTTGGCGCAAGCGCCAGTGGGCCTGGCGGGGTTGGTCGGCTTGCTGGATGCGGGTGCCCAAACCGGCGAGGCCAGCCCGCCCGACCTGCCCGTCACGCGCGTCACGCCCGGCGGTCCAGTTTGAACGCGGCAATCGCCTCCAGCAGCACCTGCGACTGATCGCTCAGCTGCGACGCCGTGCTGGCGCTTTCGTGCACCAGCGCGGCGTTCTGCTGGGTGCCTTCGTCCATCTGGCAAACGGCCTGCTCGACCTGCACCACGCCCTCGCTTTGCTGGTGGCTGGCCGTGTTGATGTCCTGGATGATCTGGGTGACGCGCTGGATGGCCGCCACGGTGTCGTCCATCGCCTGGCCCGCGGCCTCCACCAACTGGGTGCCGCGCTCGACCTGCTCGCCGCTGCTGGTGATGAGCCGCTTGATCTCGCGTGCGGCCTCGGCGCTGCGGTGCTCCAGGGTGCGCACCTCGCTGGCCACGACCGCGAAGCCGCGGCCT
>CAIQIL010000027.1 GCA_903871865.1 uncultured Burkholderiales bacterium | reverse complement strand
TCATCGTGGAGGTGAGATTGGTGCTGGTGCCGTAATGACCGTTCAGCAGGAAGGTCCGCTCGTAGTCGTGGCTGTGGCCGCATAGCACCAGATCCACCCCGCCGGCTTCCAGGATGGGCAGGATGTTTTCGCGCATTTCCCAGAGGCGGCCGCCGCTGTCGGATTTCTTGTCGGAATCGTGCCCGCCCTTGCTATACGGCGGATGGTGGAAAAAGCAGATGATCCATTCGCGGGCTGTGGAGTCCAGGTCGGCCCGCAGCCAGGTGGCCATCACGCCGTGGGGGCTGCGGTCGGTATCCTGCGAATCGAGGCAGATGAAGTGGATATTCGCGTAATCGAAGGAGTAATAGGCCTCGGTGCCGCTGGGCAACCCGCCGGATTGCCCCAGCGTCGGCAGCGTGAAGACATCGTAGTAAACCCCGGACTGCGTCGGCGAACTGGCGCTGAGCGCATCATGGTTGCCGAGCGTGGGCCAGAGCGCCACCTGCCGGTGCAGGGCGCCATACAGGTCGAACACGGCCTTGCCGTACTGCGCGTCGGTGCCGTCGGAATAGGCGTTGTCCCCGAGCATCAGCCACAGGTCGGGATTCCGTCCGCTCCATTTGTAAAAGGCGTCGCGCACGGCCATCTGGTTGGTGTTGGCAGTGCCCGGATCGCCCAGGGCCCAGATGCGCGTCGGGCGCGCCGGTCCGGGCATGGGCGGCGTCAGGAAGCTGAAATCGGGGCCAACCTCGGTGATCCATTTGTTCGTGTCGTAGCCGATTGAGTAGAAGTAGCGCGTGTCAGGCTTCAGCTTGGTGAGCTGGACAACGTGTTCCGTGAAAACGCCGGGCGAGCGCACGAGGTTGGTGGCAGTCGCGGGAGTCAGGCCATAGCGCACGTAACTCTTGCGCTCCTTTTCGGTGCGCCAGCGAATGACCATGGAGTTGGTCGTCGGCATCTGCAGGTAGGGGCCACGGGTGAGCTTTTCGGCGGCCGCCAATGACAGTGGCGACGAGAGCCACAGGCTGGTCAGCAGCAGGGCAAGCGTGAGGCGGAGCTTGATGGTCACTTTGTGGGCAAAGTCTTCGGTGAAGCGGGCAAGGCGGCAAGCTTGGCGTCCAGCTCCCGGCGAAAATCCAGCATGGCGAGCGAGCGTTGCAGGCGCAACGGCAGCGCCTCGAAGGCCTCGCGAGCCGCGTTATAGGCAGTGACGGCTTCCCCCGGGCGGCCGCCCAGTTCGAGGATTTCTCCCCGGCGCAACAGCCAGCGTTCCTTGCGCTCGCTGCTGGCCAGAATGGTGTCGAGCCGTTGCAGCGCCGCATCGAAACCTTGGCGGCGCATTTCCAGCGCTATCGCGGCCAGTTGCAGAGTGGGCACCGGCCCGAGTTTGGCCACGCCTTCGTCCAAGCCAGCCAACGCTTCGGCAAGATGGCGGTCGCCCTGGGAAAATTGGGCCTGTGAGCGTTCAATGAACCATTCGGGTCGTGGCTCGGTGGACAGGGCCAGCGCCCGGCTGAAATGCTCCACCGCGTTCGACGCGCGCTGGTTCCGTACCAGCGCACGGGCGAGCAGCAGGTGGCCTTCCACGTGGTTGCTCTGAATGGCGAGAAAGCGGGTCAGCGAGGCGGTGGCATCGGTGAGCTTTCCCTGGTCGAGCGCGAGACGTCCAAGGCCCAGCAGCGGCTCGGGATTGGCGGGAGCCAGTTGCTTCGCGAGCTGAAAATCAGCCAGCGCGGCGTCCCAGCGCTCGTCGAGCCGGTTGAGTTCGCCCCGGCGAAGCAGCAGGGGAACATCGTTCGGACGGAGCGAAAGCTCGGCGGTGACGTTCGTGATCTGCTCGTGCAGCGGGCCGTGGGCCAGCGCCGGCAAGGCCAGCAGCAGCAAAGGCAGAAGCCCCAGCCAGCGCCAGAAGTTCACGGCTTGAGGCCGTTGATGAACGCCATCT
>CAIQIL010000026.1 GCA_903871865.1 uncultured Burkholderiales bacterium | reverse complement strand
TGGACAGCGTCGGTCACGGAGACAGCGGGCGTGTGCGGCATGGTCGAACTCAGTGCTGCTGACGGCCTTGCAGCAGTTCCTTGGCGTTGGAGATCAGCTTGTCAGCGATCACCTCGGGGTTGACTTTGTAGCTGCCGTCGTCGATGGCCTGCTTGACGCGGGACACCTTGGCCGCGTCCACCACGCCGTCGTTGCCCGCCATGAAGCTGGAGGCCGAAGACAGCGTGACTTTGGCGCTCTGGCTCACCGCCTCGTCCGTGGAGGCGGCCTTGTTGGCGCTGTTGGTGGTCGAGGCAGATTCCGTTCGCGGACTGACGCCAAGCGCCTTGTCCAGGGGGTTGCCGATTTTCATGATGCACTCCTTGATCCCGGCAAATGCCGAGTGGTCACATCCGCGATATCGACGCGGCCTGGGGCGACTTTAGTCTGAAATGCCCAAACCCCCTGGTACGGGGGGGTGGAGGCGGTAAAAAAGTGTGCGGTCACAGGGCGACCTCCACCACGCGCTCGCCCACAGGCTGGCCGCACAGCACCCGCCCATTGTCCATGCGCACGCGGGCACAGCGGCCCTCGTCGCCCGGGGTCAGGGCCACGCCCTCGGAGGCCACGAGGAAGCCCTCGCCGCGCACGTTCAGGCGCACCGGGTCGCCGATGGCGAACCAGCGGCGGGATTTGACGTCGTCCTGGCGCACGCTCTGCCCGGCTTCCAGCGACCGGAGCACGGTGCGGCCCACGATGTCGGCGGCGCGCGTCAAGGCCGGTGAGCCCGAAGCCGCCAGGTCCACCTCGCCCACCACCACGTCGGCCTGGGCCACGGTGTTGCCGGGACGCAGGGGCACGGCAGCGACCAGGGCCTTGCCCCACACCTTCACCGTCACCGGCCAGTAGACATTCCAGCGCACCGGGCCTTGCTCACAGCGCAAGCCCACGCGGGTCTTGCCCCAGAGCTGGGCGCCATCGGGCAGGTAAGCCTTGACTTTGTCACAGGGCGCGAGCTTGAGGCGCGGGTCCAGCTGGCCCAGCGTGACTTCCACACGCCAGGCCTGGCGTTGTGCACCGTCGGCCGAGCCACCTTGCGGCAAGGTCTGTTGTTTCAGCAAGCCCTCCACCTGCGCCTGCAGCGCATCGGCGCCGGTGGCCACAGCCTGCGCGCGGGCGGCCGTGGGCGCCAGGCCCAGCAAGATGCCCAGCAAGGTGCCCAGCAACATGCTCAGCGTTGGGCCCAACCAAGGGGCCAGCATCGGCAGACGGGGTGAATCGAGCTTGTCCATGCGTCGCAATGTACGCAAGGCCGCCGGTGCCTGAGGGCGAGAAATGCGCGGGCTTTGCCGCTTTATTCCGGCTCATGTTTTGGGGCCTGAAGGATCACCATCGGACCCATGCTGACTGAACCTGCATCCCGGTGGGAAGCGCAGGCCCAGCCAGTCACCAGGCGGCAGATGTCGTGACCGCCGGAGGGCCCTGAAGATGCTGAACCAACTGACCGACTCGCTGAATTTCCAGGCCACCGCGCTCACGCTGCGGTCGGAGCGCCAGCGCCTGATCGCCAGCAACATCGCCAACGCCGACACGCCGGGCTACACCGCCCGCGACTTCAATTTCTCCGACGCGCTGCGCCAGGCCAGCGGCCAGGGCTCCAGCGCGCAGTCGGGACTGAGCGGCGTACGCCTGCAGATGGCGGCAAGCCAAAGCGGCCACATGGGCCTCAACGGCGTGAGCGGCCAAGCCGCAGGTGCCAACCCCGAGCTGAACTACGCCAGCGCCGCCCAGACCAACCTGGACAACAACACGGTGGACATGGACCGCGAACGCGCCAGCTTCGCCGACAACACCGTGCGCTACGAAGCCACGCTGCGCTTCATCAACTCCCAGGTTCGCACCCTGAACACGGCCATCACCGGCCAGTGACAGGCACCTAGCAGGAGCACACCATGTCGATGTTCAAGATCTTCAATGTGGCCGGCAGCGCAGTCAGCGCGCAGACGCAGCGCCTCAACGTGGTGGCCTCCAACCTGGCCAACGCCGACACCGTGGCCGGCCCCGACCGCCAGGCCTACAAGGCCCGCCAGGTGGTCTTCAGCACCGCGCCCATGGGCGATGTGGGCACGGCCGGCGTGAACGTGTCGCAGATCACGGAAGACAACTCGCCCGGCCGCCGCGTGCACGACCCCAAGCACCCCCAGGCCGACGCCGAGGGCTACGTGACCTACAGCAACGTCAACGCGGTGGAAGAGATGGTCAACATGATCTCGGCCTCGCGCTCCTACCAGAACAACGTCGAGGTCATGAACACGGCCAAGACCCTGCTGAACAAGACCCTGCAAATGGGTCAAGGCGGCTGACGCCGGCCACGCTCACACATTGGCCTGACACCTAGGACACACCATGACCACCGCCGTCAACACCACCACCGCCACCACCTCGGCCACGTCTGCAACCACGAAGACGGCCACCCAGCAGGCCACCGACGCCTCGGACCG
>CAIQIL010000025.1 GCA_903871865.1 uncultured Burkholderiales bacterium | reverse complement strand
GCTGGCCATGGTGCGCGCCAGCTACGCGCGCCGCCTGCCCGAACTGCTGCGCCAGCACCCCCGACGGGCAGAGCAAGGCTTCAACGCCTTGTCGCTCCTCAGCGCAGGGTACTGGGGCTGCCTGACCGCCGCCTGCATGTGGCTGGCGCCGCTGCAACCCCTGGCCTGGACCATGCTCATGGTCACCGCGGGCATGGTGGCCGCGGGCAACACCATGCTGGGCTTCAACCCGGCCTTGCGTTACCCCTACCCGATCACGATGCTCGCACCCGTGGTGGTCGCCGAGGCCTTGCGCCCCCTGCCCGCCCACCTGCTGGTGATGGCGCTGCAGTGCGTGTTCCTGGCCTACCTGGCGCGCTCATCCCAGCTGGTGCACCAGGACTATTGGGAAGGCCGCCAGGCACGGCGCCTGGCCGAGCAGCAAGCGCGCGAGCTGGAACTCGCCAGCCTGACCGACGGGCTCACGCAGGTGCCCAACCGCATGCACTTTGACCGCCAGCTGACCCACGAGTGGGCGCGCCAGTGCCGCCGCGGCGGGCACCTGTCCGTGCTGCTGGTGGACCTGGACCACTTCAAGAACATCAACGACTCGTTCGGCCACCCCTTTGGCGACACCTGCCTGCAAGCGGTGGCGCAGGCCCTGCAAGAGGCTTGCGGCCGCTCGACCGACTTCGTGGCCCGCTATGGCGGCGAAGAGTTCGTGGTGCTGCTGCCCGACACCGACACCTGCGGCGCCGAGCGCGTGGCCCTGCAGATGCTGGCCCAGGTGCGCGAGCTGGTGCTGCGCAGCGAGGCCCTGGAGGTGCGCGTGACCTGCAGCATCGGCGTGGCCACGGTCACGCCCCGCCATGACAAACGCGCCACCGACCTGGTCCAGCGGGCAGACAACGCGCTGTATGCGGCCAAGCACGGCGGCCGCAACCGCCTGGCCCTGGCCGACACACCCTCAGACGCTCACAACAGCACGATGTCGTCGTAGCAGGTCTGGACTTCCTCGGCGGTGTCCACGGTTTGCCAGCCCAGCTTGGGCCAGCCGCCTGCGTGCATGCAGGCGCCAAAGAGTTGCTCGGGGGTGGTGGCTTGAGAGGGGTTCATCGTCATGCTCCTTCCGGTGCGCGAACATCCGCGTGCCTTCATCTTCTTCGAACCGAAATTCATGCAACGCAGGGCATTCACCGACATGCTTTGCGCCATGCGGCAAAGCCCGGCAAACCCCGGGTGAAGCCCACCACCCGATCGCGGGGGCGCCCGTTGGCCTGGCCCCGTGTTCACCCGAACTGGGCCCCAAACACCCTGTTGTTGCGCGGCGCCGTGCCGATAAAACAAAGGTGCCCACCCTGATCCCCCCTGACGCCATGCTGTCTGACGTCCACCCCACCAACGAGCCCGAGCCCGCTTTCGACGCCCTGGCGCGCCTGTCCGCCCTCGCCCTGAGCGCCTCGGCCCGCCAGCCACCGGCCGCGCAAGCGCAGGCCCAGAGCGATCTGCAGACCCTGGAGCAGGCCCTGCAAGAAAGCGAACGCCGCGGCCAACGCCTGCGGACCCTGGCCCTGAGCGACGCCCTCACCGGCCTGAGCAACCGCGTGCACTTCGAACGTGCCCTGACCGCCGAGCTGGGCCACGCCATGCGCATGGACCACCCCTTCACCCTGCTGCTGCTCGACCTGGACGGCTTCAAGGCCATCAACGATGGCTTCGGCCACGCCGCGGGCGACGAGGTGCTGCGCGAAGTCTCGCAACGCATCACGCAGCAAATGCGCCTGGGCGATGTGCTGGCGCGCCTGGGGGGCGACGAATTCGGCATCGTCATGCGCGATGGCAGCGACGATGCGGCCAAGGCGCTGGCGCGGCGCATCGTCAAGGCGGTGTCCCAGCCCATCACGCTGGGCAGCGGCGACGAGGTCGGTGTGGGCGTGTCGATCGGCCTGGCCGCCTACGCCAACCACATCACCAGCGTGCGCACCCTGATGGGCCACGCCGACCAGGCGCTCTACCAGGCCAAAAAGCAGAACGAGCGCCGCTGGAAGATGTTCGTGGGCATGCGGGCCTGAGGCCGGACGGCGCCCTGGCAACGGTCAGGCCGCCACGTCCTTCGGCCGCTTGGCCGCCAGGCTTTCGCGGCTGCGCGCGTTGATGAGGCGCAGCTCGGCCAGGGAGGCCTCGATCTGGGCGCGCTTGGCTTCCAGCTCGGCAATCGCCGCATCGGTTTTCTCGATCACGTAGGTCAGCTGCTGGATGCGGCCTTCGCCGTGCTGGCCGTACATGTCCAGGTAGTGCTTGATCTCGGACAACGGCGAGCCCAGCGACTTGGCCCGCAGGATGCGCATCAGCCGGGCGCGGTCCACCTGGTTGTAGACGCGGGTGCCGTTGATGCGGCGCGGCGCCAGCAGGCCCTTGGT
>CAIQIL010000024.1 GCA_903871865.1 uncultured Burkholderiales bacterium | reverse complement strand
TGGAGGCGGTGTCAGGGGCCGGAGCGGTCATGGGGCAGCCATCCGCGACGTGCGGGCAAAGGTGGTCAACCTTCGCATGGTAGCGGGCTGTGCCCCCGGATGGCTTCAGCCGCGGTTCAGTGACGTTGGCGTGCCCTGGCTCAAATCGGCGGGGGTGTCGGCGTCGCGCAGCACGCCGGTGTCATCGACCCGCACCTGCTCGGCCGCAGACCAATCCAGCAGGGCCTGTGCGCCGCGGTCGCCGCGCAGGCCCGCCGGCCCCTGCGTGTCCGCTGAGCCTGGTGCCGGCACCGCGTCGCCCAGCAAGGCCGGCCACACGGCGCGCGGCAGCAAGCGCGGGTGGCCCAGGGCCTCACCGCAACGTGGCAGCACCACCCGGCCCGTGGCCTCGAAGCGCTCGCGCAGGCGCTGCAAGGTGTCGGCGCGGACCCATGGCATGTCGGCCAGGGCCACCAGCGCGCCGGCCACCGGCACCGCCGTGGCCTCCGCCGACGGCAGCGCCAGCAGCATCCGCAAGCCCGCCGCCAAGGTGTGGCCTTGCCCCAGCGCCGCGTCTGCACACGTCACGCAGCGCGCACCGTGGGCCTCGCACACAGCCTGCGCGAAGGCATCGGGCTCACCCGACGGGCCCGGCCGGGTCAGCACCCAGACCTCGTCGAACACCTGGCGCTGCGTGACCACCACGGCCTCCAGCAGGCTGCGGCCATCGGGCAGCAGGGCCTGGCGCTTGTCACTGCCGAAGCGGGTGGACGCCCCCGCCGCCAGCACCAGCACCACCACACGCGGCGAAGGCATCAGGTAGCCTTCAAGCGCAGCGGCAGCGAACGCAGGCGCTGGCCGGTCAAGGCGAACAGCGCATTGGCCACGGCCGGCGCCACCGGCGGCACGCCCGGCTCGCCGACACCGCCGGGCGGGTGAGCGTTGCGCAGGATGTGCACTTCGATGCGCGGCATGTGCGCCAGCTGGACCATGGGGTAATCGGTGAAGCTGGCCTGCTGCACACGGCCCTGGGCCAGCGTGACCTCGCCGAACAGCGCCGCGCTCAGGCCGAAGACGATCGAGCCCTGCATCTGCGCCTCGATGGTGTCGGGGTTGACGGTGTGGCCGCAGTCGATGGCACAGACGACGCGGTGCACGCGCACCTGATCGCCTTGCACGGACACCTCGGCCACCTGCGCGCACAGCGAGCCGAACGCTTCCTGCAAAGCGATGCCGCGGGCACGGCCGGCCGGCAAGGGCTGGCCCCAGCCGGCCTCCTTGGCGGCGCGCTCCAGCACGGCCAGGTGGCGCGGGTGCTGGCCCAGGCGCGCACGCCGCCAGGCGACGGGGTCTTGCCCCGCGGCATGGGCCAGCTCGTCGGCAAAACTCTCGACGAAGAAGGCGTTGTACGAGTGGCCCACGCTGCGCCAGAAGCCCACGGGCACGTGGCCCTGGAGGCGCACCTGGCGCACGGCCAGGTGGGGGATGTCGTAGGGCAGGTCGTAGGCGCCTTCGATCTGGTTCTTGTCGGGGGAATCGGCCGCGGCCCAGGGCAGCAGGCGCTTCGTGGCGCCATTGGACGGCGACTGCGCCGCGACGCGGTTGTGCCAGGCGACGGCCTGGCCCTGCTCGTCGAGCACGGCGCGGAAATCGGCCCAGGCGGCCGGTCGGTAGAGGTCGTGGCGGGTGTCGTCCTCGCGGGTCCACAGCAGCTTGACGGGCTGGCCGCCCACCTGCATGGCCACGGCCACGGCCTGCTCGACCATGTCCACCTCCAGGCGGCGGCCAAAGCCCCCGCCCAGCAGCGGCAGGTGCAGGGTCACGCGCTCGCTGTCCACCCCGGCGATCTGGCTGGCGCGCCACTTGGCCAGCGAGGCCGACTGGGTGGACGCCCACACGGTGACCGCGCCGTCCTTGACCTGGGCTGTGCAGTTGATGGGCTCCATGGCCGCGTGGGCCAGGTAGGGCGCGTGGTAGCGGGCCTGAAGCACGGTCTGCTTGTTGCCACCGGCCTTGTCGCCACCGGCCTTGTCGCCAGGCTTGGCACCGGCCTTGGCGGCCGCTTCGGCGTCTTTCAGCACCTGCTCGGCATCGCCCCGGTTGGTGAACGAAGTGCCCGAGTTCTTCGCCAGGGCCTCGTCGGCCTGCCGGGCGATGTCGGCGGAGCTGGTCTGGTCGTGCGGCGTGGCCGTCCAGGTGACTTGCACTTTGGCGGCGGCCTGCTTGGCGCGCCACCAGCTGTCGGCCACCACGACCACCGCGTGCGGGATCTGCACCACCTGTTTGACGCCGCGCATGCGCAGGGCCTCGGCGGCATCGAAAGACGCCACGTCCGCACCGAACACCGGGGCCTGCACGGGCACGGCGTAGAGCATGCCGGGCACGCGCACATCGACGCCAAACTGCGCCGAGCCATTGACCTTGGCCGGGATGTCCTTGCGCGGCGCGGCCTGGCCGATCAGCTTGAACTGATCCGGCGTTTTCAAAGGCACGTCGGACGGCGGCGTGCGCTTGGCCGCGTCGGCCGCCAGCTCGCCATAGCCCAGCTTGCGGCCCGTGGCCGTGTGGACGACCTGACCGGCCTCGGTGCGGCACTCGGCCACCGGCACCTGCCAGCGTTGCGCCGCGGTCTGCACGAGCATGGCGCGCGCCGTGGCACCCACCACGCGCACAGGCAGCCAGGCATCGCGGATGCTGCTGGAGCCGCCCGTGACCTGCAGGTGCAGCACGCGGCCCGCGCGTTGCGCCAGGGCGCCGGCGGTGCGCGCCAGCCAGCCGTGGTCGTCCACGCCGAAGGGCAGCGCGTTGAGCATCATGGCTTCGTTGGCATAGACCTGCGCGATGGGCGCGGGCTCGACGCGGACGTCCTCCCAGCGGGCATCGAGCTCCTCGGCCAGCAGCATGGGCAGCGAGGTCATCACGCCCTGGCCCATCTCGGCGCGCGGCACGGCCACGGTCACGGTGCCATCGGGCGAAATCTTGACCCAGGCATTGAGCGCGACCTGGTCGCCCTGCACGGGCAAATCGGCGGGCTTGCCCAGGCGCTCTTGCGGCGTGGGCGCGCCACAACCCACGAGCAGGCCACCGGTGATGACGGCGCCGGCGATGAGGAAACCGCGGCGGCTCAGGTTCGTGCGGATGTTTGTGCGGGTGTCCGAGCTCATGCGGCCCCCTTGCCGTTCAGGGTGGCACCGGCCGCGGTGTGGATGGCCGCGCGCACGCGCTGGTAGGTGCCGCAACGGCAGATGTTGGTCATGGCCGAATCGATGTCGGCGTCAGACGGCTGGGGGTTCTGGCGCAGCAAGGCCGTGGCGGCCATCAGCATGCCGCTCTGGCAGTAGCCGCACTGCGGCACCTGGTGCTGCACCCAGGCCGCTTGCAGCTTCGCCAGGATGGCATCGCCCTGTGACTCGATGGTCTGCACCGACTGCCCGGCCACCGCCGAGATCGGCATCACGCAGGAACGCACCGCACTGCCATTGAGGTGCACGGTGCAGGCCCCGCAGGCCGCGATGCCACACCCGAACTTCGTGCCGGTGTGGCCGAGTTCGTCCCGCAAGACCCACAGCAAGGGCATGTCGTCTTCGACATCCACCTGCACGGGCCGACCGTTGAGTTGGAATTGATGCATGGTGGACAGCGTACATCTTTCCCGCGGATGCCGTCAAGCGTGAAGGCACAGGCGGGGCATGGCGTTACAGTGCGGCGATGTCTTACCCGAAAAAGCTCAGCCGCGAAGCCATCGTCGAGGCCGCGCTGGCACACATCGAAGCCCACGGCGTGGACGCTCTGTCCATGCGCACCCTGGCCACCGATCTGGGCGTGACCCCCAATGCGCTGTACCGCTACTTTCCCAGCAAGACCGACCTGAGCTTCGCCCTGGCCGACGAGGCCGGCCGCATCCTCTTGAGCGCCCTGCAAGCGGCCGCGCAAGGCCTGACCCTGCTCGATGCCGTGCGCGCCACCGCGCAAACCTACCTGCATTTCGCGCGCACGCGCCCGGCCCTCTACGCCGTCAAGATGAGCCACTGCAAGTCCGGTGGCGAGGAACCGCCCAGCCACGCGCAGGTCTGGGACTTCGTGCTCTCGTTCACCGCCGACCTCCACACGCCCTGGGACCGCGAGGACCTGGCACTGTCGCTGTGGGCGTCGCTGCACGGCCTGGTCGAGCTGGACCGCGCCGACATGCTCGATGGCCGCGATGCCCAAGCCACCCTGAACGTGATGCTGGACGTGCTGCTGGCCGGGCTGGCCTCGGGCCTGCCGTCGTTCCAGCCTTCAGCCCAACCTTCAGACCAACGGCCCACCCAACAACCCAACCAAGGGCGCCAGGCCTGACCAGGCCTCGGCCCGCGCCCAGTGCGACAGCGGCAAGGTGGTGTCGCAACGCAGCGCACGCGCCTGCTCCTGCGCGCTCAACCCGTCCCAGCCATCGCCATGCTGCGCCCACTGTTGCGCCAGCACGGCCTCGTCGGCCTCGGACGCGTCCCCGGCCAGCCGCCGCGCCTGGATGCGCTCGCGCATCACCGCCAGCGGCGCTTGCACGTGCACGATGGCCCAAGGACACCCCAAGCGCTCGGCGATGGCGATGGCCGCCTGGCGTTG
>CAIQIL010000023.1 GCA_903871865.1 uncultured Burkholderiales bacterium | reverse complement strand
CATCGTGCTGCTGCGCGACCTGACCGGCGAGGACTTCGCCGATGCCATGGTCAAGGGCTTCCGCAAGAACAACTCCGACAGCGACAACGCCAAGTACCTGCCCCGCATCGAAGCCATCCGCGACACGATGCTCACCTTCGGCAGCGTCAAGAAGGGCACGTCCATCCACATCGATTTCGTCCCTGGCGCCGGCACGCGCGCCTTGATCGGTGGCGTGCAAAAAGGCAACGACATCCCGGGCGAAGACTTCTACGCCGCGCTGCTCAAGATCTGGCTGGGCAACCACCCGGTGGACACCAGCCTCAAGGAAGACTTGCTGGGCGGTGCGCCCTGACCTGATTCGGGTCTTCGGCCGAGGAATTGCACCGCCAACCCCGTGCTTTCCAGCGCATGGCTGCGGCAGCCCAGGTGTACCCTGAGCGCACCTTCCGCTGCCGCCGTGCCCGTGCGCCATGATCCAACAGCCCTTGCCATCGCTGAACGCCTGGGCCGACGCATTCTGCGATGCTGAGATCCCGGTGCTGGCCACCACCGTGGCCGATGTGGCCCAGCTGCTGGCCATCGAAGAAGCACGCGGCACGATGGACGCCCACACCTTGGCCGAAGCCGTCGCGCCCGACCCGCTGATGACGCTCAAGGTGCTGGTGCATGTCTCGCGCTACTGCACCCAGCTCAACGTGGAGCCCCCGGAAACCCTGGTGGGTGCCATCGTCATGCAGGGCATCGGCCCGTTCTTTGCGGCGCACACGGCGCTGCGCGATGTCGAGACCCACTTGTCAGATGCGCCAGGTGCGCTGGAAGGCCTGCACCGCGTCATGACCCGCGCGCGGCGCTCTGCAAACTTCGCCATGGGTTTTGCCCTCAAGCGGCAGGACCAGGACGCCGTCGTCATCCAGGAAGCCGCCCTGCTGCACGACTTCGCCGAGATGCTGTTGTGGTGCCATGCGCCCGCGCTCGCGCTGGACATCGCGCAACACCTGCACGCCGACCACACCCTGCGCTCGGTGGAGGCCCAACGCAAGGTGCTGGGCGTCCAGCTGGGCGACCTGGCCCAGGAATTGATGCACCGGTGGCAGCTGCCCGATTTGCTGATCCGCTGCACCGATGACCGCAAGGCGCAAGACCCCAAGGTGCGCACCACCATGCTGGGCGTGCGCATCGCGCGTCACACCCAACACGGCTGGGACGTGCCCCACGCCCTGGCCGCCCTGCCCGACGATGCCGCCGACGTGGGCAAGCTGCTGACCATCTCGCCGGACGCCGCCCTGCGGCTCATCCAGGGGATGGACCAGTGATGCCCCAGTGATGCCGCCGCGGAATGCGCGCCGACGAAACCGAGGGAACTGAGGGAACCGACGAGGCCGGTCAGCGCACGCTGACCACGCTGCGCATCGCCTGCACCGCGCCACCGCCGATGGCGGCACCGAAACGCTTGGCCAGGCGCTCGGCCAGGTTTTCCTTCTCGGTGTAGTCCACGATGTCTTCGGCCTTGACCACGTCGCGCGCGATCTGGTCCAGGCTGCCCAAGTGATCGGCCAGGCCCAGCTTGATGGCCTGCTCACCGTTCCAGAACAACCCGGAGAAGGTTTCCGGCGATTCTTTCAGCGCCTTGCCACGGCCCTGACGCACCACCGCGATGAACTGCTGGTGGATCTGGTCGAGCATGGCGTGGGCATAGGCCTCGTGCTGCGGGTTCAGCGGCGAGAAGGGGTCGAGCATGGCCTTGTTGGTGCCGGCCGTCAGCAGGCGGCGCTCCACACCGAACTTCTCCATGGTGCCGACGAAACCAAACCCGTCCATCAGGACGCCGATGGAGCCGACGATGGAGGCCTTGTCCACATAAACCTGGTCGGCCGACACCGCGATGTAGTACGCCGCCGAGGCGCACATTTCCTCGCAAACCGCGTAGACCTTCTTCTTGTGCAGGGCCTTCAGGCGGCGCACCTCGTCGTTGACCAGGCCGGCCTGCACCGGGCTGCCACCCGGCGAATTGATGCGCAAGACCACGGCCTGCGCGCCGGCATCCTCGAAGGCCGAGCGCAAGGCCGTCATGAGGTTGTCGGCACTGGCGGCGGTCTCGGCGCCGATTTCTCCGCGCACCTCGACCAGCGCGGTGTGGGGCGTCACCGGCGTGTGGGTGGCAGGCACCGACTTCCAGGCCGCCCACATGAAACTGAGGGCCACGCCCAGCCAAACCAGGCGCCAGAACGTGCGCCAGCGGCGCTGGCGGCGCTGCTCGTCCAGGTAGACACGGGCCATCTCCTGCATCAAGGCCGCCTGGGCCTGCTGGGTGGGATCGGGCGAAGAAAGGTCAACGGCGCTCATGCACGGCTTTCATCAGGTCAGAACACGGGGTGGAAGCGTTCGGAAGGATACCAATACACCTGGCCTCCCTCCTCTTTCAGTTCAATGCGGTGCAGGCGGGCGCCCCAGCACGGGCCACCCACACACTGCCCACTGGACGGATCGTAAAGCGCGCCATGCACCGAGCAGATGATGTGGCGCTTGTCCAGATCCCAGAATTTGCCCGGCTGCCAGTCCATCTCGGTGGGCACGTGGGCGCAGCGGTTGAGGTAGGCCACCGCCACCTGGTCAAAACGCAGCGCAAAGGCTTGCACGGTGCGGCCAAACTCGATCACGTCGAAGGTGACGGCGTCGCCGCCCTCCTGCAGGTCGGACGAGGCGCACAGGGCCTGGGCTGGCCGCGTCGGCTCAGGCATGGCGGGACAACCAATCGTGCAATTCGGGCGTCGAGTGCGCCACGAAACGCGTGGGGAAGTCGCCAAAGGCCTCGGGCTCGTGGGCGCCGTAGCTGACGGCCACGCTGTGCGCACCGGCGTTGACGGCCAGTTGCAAGTCGTGGGTGGTGTCGCCGACCATCAACGTGCGCTCGGGGTCGGCACCGAACTCGCGCATCAGCTCCAGCAGCATCCGCGGGTGGGGCTTGGACACGGTTTCATCGGCCGTGCGGGTGCCGTCGAACACGCCGTGGAGGTCCATGTGCGACAAGGCCTCGTTCAGGCCCGCACGCGACTTGCCCGTGGCCACGGCCAGCCAGTGGTGGCGCGCCTTCAAGGTCTGCAGCATGGGCAGCACGCCCTCGAAGAGGCTGAGCTCATGCTGGCGGTGCCGGGAGTGGTGGCGGTAGCGCAGGCCCAGTTCGGGCACGCGCTCAGTCGGCAGCGTCGGCGCCACGTGCGCCAGGGCGTCGTGCAGGCCCAGGCCGATCACGTAGGCCGCCGCCTCGCGCGCGGGCACGGGCAGGCCCAGGTCGGCGCAGGCCGCCTGGATGCTGCGCACGATCAGCGCGGTCGAGTCGTAGAGCGTGCCGTCCCAATCGAAGACGATGAGGTCGTAGGCGCGGGGGCGCAGGCCGGTGTCGGTCATGGTGCGGTGGCGGGTGAGGTGTGGCGGGTGCGGGGCCGCGGCAAGGCGGCTCACAGGCACCACTCTAATCGGTGGGCCGTGACAGCGTGCGCACAGGGCCTGTCAGCATCGGGCATCAGGCCCCGCTCATCCAGCCGCAGGCACCAGCGCCGCCAGCAGGCCTTGGCACTCCGGCGGCAGGGGCGCCTCGAAGGTCAGCTCCGCCCCGCTGACGGGGTGCGGGATGCGCAGGTAGCGCGCGTGCAGGAACATGCGCTCGAAACGGCCATCGGGCAGGCGATGGCGGTCCAGGCCCGACACGGCGCCCTCCCCCGAAGGCCGGGACAGCGCCTTGTTCAGGGCAAAGTCGCCGTACTTGTCGTCACCGACGATGCCATGCCCCTCGTGCGAGAGGTGCACCCGGATCTGGTGGGTGCGCCCGGTCTTGATGGTCACGTCCAGCAGGCTGAAGGCCGCGTAGTGCTGCACCACGTGCACCAGGGAGATGGAGCGCCGCCCCTCGTCGTCGTCGCCCCGCACGGCCTTGACGCGCCGCTCGCCCTCCGCGGTCAGGAATTTGTGCAAGGCCACGTCGATGACCTTCTTGCGCTCGGGCCAGGCCCCGCTGACCAGGGCCGCGTAGGTCTTGTGCGCCTGGCGGTGGCGGAAGACGTCCTGCAAAGCGGTGAGCGCGCTGCGCTTTTTGGCAATCACCAGCACGCCGGAGGTTTCCTTGTCCAGCCGGTGCACCAGCTCCAGGAAACGCGCCTCGGGTCGGGCACGGCGCAATTGTTCGATGACGCCAAAGCTCACGCCGCTGCCGCCGTGCACGGCCACACCGGCCGGCTTGTTGATGACGAGCACGACCTCGTCTTCGAAAATCACGGGGAACTCTCGCGCCGGCACGGCGGCCTCGCTCTCGGCGGATTTTTCCGCCAGGCGCAACGGGGGCACGCGCACCTCGTCGCCCAGGGCCAGGCGGGTGTCGGCCGACGCCCTGCCCTTGTTGACCCGCACTTCACCGCTGCGGATGATGCGGTAGACCAAGGTTTTGGGCGCCCCCTTGAGCACCTTGATGAGGAAATTG
>CAIQIL010000022.1 GCA_903871865.1 uncultured Burkholderiales bacterium | reverse complement strand
TGGGTCTCGGTGCCGCTGGCCAGGTAGTCGGCCAGCACGGCCGGGTCGAAGGCCGCGAACTTGGCCTTGGTCTGGAAGTGCTCGTGCACGGCATGCTGGCTGGGCCACTCGTGGGTGCGTTGCGCCGAGATGCGCGAGGGCATCACCTGCCCCATCACCTGGGTGCGTTTGGCCAGGCCGATGCCCGCGCTTTTCCAGCCATGCAGGAGGGGCGAATCCAGGACGACCACGCCTTGCGCCAGGTGGGGGTGCCGGTTGGCCACCATCATGCTCAGGTAGCCGCCCAGGGAGTGCCCGACCAGCCAGGCGGGCTGGCCGACTTCTTCTTCGATGAAGGTGGCGAGCTGGTCCACCAGGTGGGGCCAGTCGGTCGTGACCGGGTGGCGCGGGTCGTGGCCGATCTTGTCGATGGCGTGGACCTCGTAGCCCGCCGCCCGCCAGCCCTCGAACAAGGTGCGGTAGGTGCTGGCCGGGAAGCTGTTGGCGTGCGAGAAGACGAGGGTGCGTGTGTGCGACGGCATGCCGGTGTCGGACGGAGGGTGCGAGCGCAGTGTAAGGGCCGTGATGTCTGCCCACAAGCCGGGATGGTGACGCAAATCCGTCATTCGGGCGGTGTGGTTTGGTGTGACACTCACATCACCCTCACCACCGAAATGCGCTGACCATGCCCCGTGCCACCAAGATCGTCGCCACCCTGGGTCCTGCATCGTCCACCCCCGAGGTGCTTGATGCGATGTTGAAAGCCGGGGTCGATGTGGTGCGCTTGAATTTCTCGCACGGCAAGGCGCAGGACCACATCGACCGCGCCCGGCTGGTGCGCGAGGCCGCCGCCCGCGTGGGCAAGGTCGTGGCCATCATGGCCGACCTGCAGGGCCCGAAAATCCGCGTGGGCAAGTTCGCCGAGGGCAAGGTCATGCTGGAGCCTGGCCAGGCCTTCATCCTGGACGCCAGCCGCACCGAACCCGGTGACATCCACGGCGTCGGCCTGGACTACAAGGAATTGCCGCGCGACGTGAAGCCCGGCGACATCCTGCTGCTCAACGACGGCCTGATCGTGCTGACGGTGGAGGCCGTCCAGGGCGAGGCCGTGCACACCGTGGTCAAGCTGGGTGGTGAGCTGTCCAACAACAAGGGCATCAACAAGCAGGGCGGTGGCCTGACGGCGCCCGCGCTGACCGCCAAGGACATGGACGACATCAAGACGGCGGCGAGCTTCCAGTGCGATTACATCGCCGTGTCCTTCCCCAAGAATGCGACCGACATGGAGATGGCCCGCCAGCTGTGCAACGTGGCCGGTGAGCCCTGGAAGCACCGCCCGGCGCTGATCGCCAAGATCGAGCGCACCGAGGCCATCCCGAACCTGGAGGCCATCCTCAAGGCCTCGGACGGCATCATGGTGGCCCGTGGCGACCTGGCCGTCGAGGTGGGCAACGCCGCCGTGCCCGCGCTGCAAAAGCGCATGATCAAGATGGCGCGCCAGATGGACAAGGTCGTCATCACGGCCACGCAGATGATGGAGTCGATGATCGTCCACCCGGTGCCCACGCGCGCCGAGGTGTCCGATGTGGCCAATGCCGTGCTGGACGGCACCGACGCCGTCATGCTGAGCGCCGAAACCGCCGCCGGCAAGTACCCGGTGGAAACCGTCGAGCAGATGGCCAACATCGCCCTGGAGGCCGAACGCGCCGAAGAGGTCTCGCTGGACGCGGATTTCACCAACCAGACCTTCGCCCGCATCGACCAATCCATCGCCATGGGCGCGCTGTTCACGGCCTACCACCTGGGTTGCAAGGCCATCATCGCGCTGACCGAATCGGGCTCGACGGCGCTGTGGATGAGCCGCCACAAGATCCACGTGCCGATTTTCGCGCTGACGGCCCGGCCGATCTCGCAGCGCAAGATGGCGCTCTACCGCAATGTGCGCCCGCTGCTGATCCCCAACTACTCCGACCGCGACGAGGCCCTGCAAAAGGCCGAGGCGCTGCTGGTCGAGCGCGGCGTGCTGCGCCCGGGCGACACCTACGCCATCACCTGCGGCGAGCCCATGGGCCACCCGGGCGGCACCAACATGCTCAAGGTCTGCGCAGTCCGCTGAGCGCGCCGCCACCACCCGGCGCCTGAACCCGGGATGGGCGTGTCACACGCGCCTCGGTAGAATCTCGCGCAGTTCGCGGTCGGCCCACCCCAAAAGGGACGCGTCGGCCTTGTTTCCGTCATCACCGTCTTTCTGGGGAATTCCATGCCACTCGTTTCCATGCGCCAGCTGCTGGACCACGCCGCCGAGCACAACTACGGCATTCCGGCTTTCAACGTGAACAACCTGGAGCAGGTCCAGGCCGTGATGCAGGCCGCTGACGAGGTCGGCGCCCCCGTGATCCTGCAAGCCAGTGCTGGCGCCCGCAAGTACGCCGGCGAGGCCTTCATCAAGCACCTGATCCAGGCGGCCGTCGAGATGTACCCCCACATCCCCCTGGTCATGCACCAGGACCACGGCCAGTCGCCCGCGATCTGCCAGGGCGCCATCGACCTGGGCTTCGGCTCGGTGATGATGGA
>CAIQIL010000021.1 GCA_903871865.1 uncultured Burkholderiales bacterium | reverse complement strand
GGCAGCGTGCACCTGTCGTGCGCGCTGTCGGGCGGCATGCTGTCGGTCAAGGTCACGCGCGAGCGCTTGAATGAGCTCGCCAAGCCCCTCATCGACAAGACGCTGTCTGCCGTCAAGCGTGTGCTGCGCGACGCCAAGGTCAAGCCCGACGAGGTCAAGGGCGTGGTGATGGTGGGCGGATCGACCCGCACGCCGGCCGTGCGCGATGCCGTGGGCGCCTTCTTTGGCCAACCGCCGCTGACCGACCTGAACCCCGACGAGGTGGTGGCACTCGGCGCGGCCATCCAGGCCAACCAGCTGGCAGGCAACAACGTGCAGGGCGAGCTCCAGCTGCTCGATGTGCTGCCGCTGTCGCTCGGTCTGGAGACCATGGGCGGCCTGGTGGAGCGCATCATCCCGCGCAACACACCCATCCCCTCGGCCCGCGCGCAGGACTTCACCACCTTCAAGGATGGCCAGACCGCCCTGGCCGTGCACGTCGTGCAGGGCGAGCGCGAGCAGGTCGAGCACTGCCGCTCGCTGGCGCGATTCGAGCTGCGCGGCATCCCGCCGATGGCCGCAGGCGCCGCGCGCATCCGCGTGAGCTTCCAGGTCGATGCCGACGGTTTGTTGAGCGTGTTCGCCAAGGAGCAGCTCTCGGGTGTCGAGGCCTCCGTGATCGTCAAGCCCAGCTACGGCCTGAGCGACGAGCAGGTGGCCCACATGCTGCGCGAAGGCTTCACCACCGCCGCCGAAGACATGAAGGACCGTGCCTTGCGCGAAGCCCGCGTCGAGGCCGAGCGCATGCTGGAAGCCACGCGCACCGCACTCGCCGCCGATGGCGACTTGCTGAGCGCCGAGCAACGCGCCCATGTCGATGCCCTGATGACCCAGATCGGCCAGCGCTGCGACCGTGGCGACCTCGAAGCCCTGGAAGCCGCCACCAAGGCGCTGGCCGATGGCACCGAAGCCTTTGCCGCCGAACGCATGAACCGCAGCATCCGCCAGGCCCTGGCCGGCCGCTCGCTGGACCAGATCTGACGCACACCGACCCGAGCATCGCCCCACCATGCCCATCATCAAGATCCTGCCCCACGCCAGCCTGTGCCCGCAGGGTGCCGAACTGAGCGTCGCGCCTGGCACCAGCATCTGCGAAGCCCTGCTGGACAACCACATCGAGATCGAGCACGCCTGCGACATGAGCGCGGCCTGCACGACCTGCCACGTCGTCGTGCGCGAGGGCTTCCGCAGCCTCAACGAGATCGAAGAGACCGAAGAGGACCTGCTCGACCGCGCCTGGGGCCTGGAGCCCAACTCGCGCCTGAGCTGCCAGGCCATCGTGGCGGGCCAGGACCTGACCATCGAGATCCCGAAGTACACGATCAACCACGCGCGCGAAAACCACTGAGCGTGACGGGAGTTCCGGCATGACCCGACAGATCTTCCTCGACACCGAAACCACCGGCCTGAGCCCGGAGTCCGGCGACCGCATCATCGAAATCGGTTGCGTGGAGATGGTGAACCGCCGCCTCACCGGCCGGCACCTGCACTTCTACATCAACCCCGAGCGGGCCAACCACGAAGACGCCGTCAAGATCCACGGGCTGACCGACGAGTTCCTGGCCGACAAGCCAGTGTTCGCTGCGCTGGCCGACGAGATCCTCGGCTACTGCCGCGGCGCCGAGATCATCATCCACAACGCGAGCTTCGACATCGGCTTCCTCGATGCCGAGCTCAAACGCCTGGACAAGGGCCGCTTCCGCGAGCACGTGGACGGCGTGCTGGACACCCTGGTGATGGCCCGCGAGATGTTCCCGGGCAAAAGCAACTCGCTGGACGCGCTGTGTCGCCGCCTGGAGGTGGACAACACCCACCGCACGCTGCACGGCGCCTTGATGGACGCGGAGCTGCTGGCCGAGGTGTACATCAACATGACGCGGGGCCAGGATGCCCTGCTGATCGATGCGGACGGCAGCGATGGCGAGGGCGCAGGGCAGGGCGTCGAGGCCGTGGCCATCGACTTCAGCGCCTTCGAGTTGCCGGTGCTGCAACCCAGCGCAGAGGAGGCCGAGGCTTTCGAGAAAGCGTTGCAGGATCTCGACAAAGCCAGCGGCGGCAAGGTTGTTTGGAAAACGCTGGAAGCTGTGATATAGTCTCTGTCTTCGCTGATCGCTGCAAACAACGGATGTTCGCAGCATCAGCCGGTGGACCCAGTACCGGAACCCAGTTTCCAAAGTTTCGGGCGGTTAGCTCAGCGGTAGAGCACTGCCTTCACACGGCAGGGGTCGCAGGTTCGAACCCTGCACCGCCCACCAAGACAGAACCCTCGCAAGTCCTTGATTTGCGGGGGTTTTTTCTTTGCACTCAACATCTCGCAGGGGCCTGCGGGCCCGCGGGCCCATGGATTCAAGGCGCCGGGTTCGGGTAGCGCTGGTGGATGGCCTCGATGCCGTCCAGCACCTCCTGCGGCAAGGTCAGCTGGAGGCTGGCGATGTTGCTCTGCAGTTGCGCCAGCGTCGTCGCGCCAATGATGTTGGACGTCACGAAGTCGCGGCTGTTCACGAAGGCCAGCGCGCCTTGCGCCGGGTCGATGCCATGGCGTCGGAACAGGCTGACGTAGGCATAAGCGGCGCGCTCGGTGTTGTCGTTGGTGTAGCGGGTGAAGCGCTCGAACAGGCTCAGGCGTGCGCCTTCGGGTCGTTGGCCGGCCAGGTACTTGCCGCTGAGCACCCCGAAGGCCAGCGGGGAGTAGGCCAGCAGGCCGACGTCTTCGCGGATGGCCATCTCGGCCAGGCCGATTTCGAAGCTGCGGTTGAGCAGGCTGTAGGGGTTCTGGATGCTCGCCACGCGCGGCAAGCCACGGCTTTCGGCCAGGTGCAGGAAGCGGCCCATGCCCCAGGGCGTTTCGTTGGAGATGGCCACATGGCGCACCTTGCCGGCCTGCACCAGTTCCTGCAGCGCGGCCAGCGTCTCTTCGATCGGGGTGGGCACCTCGTCGCGCACATGCACATAGCCGAGCTGGCCGAACATGTTGGTGGAGCGGTCGGGCCAGTGCAGCTGGTAGAGGTCGATGTGGTCGGTCTGCAGGCGCTGCAGGCTGAGGTCCACGGCCTCGAAGAGGTTCTCGCGCGTGAACAGCAGGCGACCGTCGCGCACATGGCCGGGTCGCCCAGCCTGGCGTGCCGGACCGGTGGCCTTGGTGGCCAGCACGATGTCGTGGCGTCGGCCTGTCTTCTTCAACCAGCTGCCGATGTGGCGCTCGGTCAGGCCCTGGGTGTCCGGGCGCGGGGGCACCGGGTACATCTCGGCCGTGTCGATCAGGTTGATGCCGGCACCGAGGGCGGCGTCGAGCTGCGCGTGCGCTTCGGCTTCGGAATTTTGCTGGCCCCAGGTCATGGTGCCCAGCGCGATGGCGCTCACTTGCAGGCCGGTGCGGCCAAGGGGTCGGTATTGCATGGGTGCATCGTAGGCGATGGCGCTGCGTTCGGCATGGGCCTGTCGGTAAGCCCTGAGGGCCGTCCGTGAATGGCTTCCCATTGGCATGTACCCACTGTGTCAAGGAATGTTGAAGCCAGGTAAAAGCACGGCCCTGGGCTGCCTTCAGCGGGGGATCGCCCAGATACTCCAACGCTTCGCGGTACCTCCTCTGGGTGATCATGCTTGTGTTTGTGAATGCCGGTGCTGTGTTTGGTGTTGCGGTCGGTGTTGGGGCCGATGGCGCGTCGATGGCTTGCTGTGGTGAAGCACCATGACGCGCTGCCTGTTGGTCGATGCCGATGCGACGGCGCGTGCATCGCTGAGCCGCTACCTGGCGTCCTATGCCTTCACGGTCAGGTCGGGCGCCACGGCGCAAGACCTGCAGCGCCTGGCCCAGGCAGAGCCTTTTGACATCGTCTTGCTGAACCTCACCGAGCCCCATCCTCCGGGCGACCTGGATGGCATGGACGGGCTGGCCCTGTGCCGCTGGGTGCACGAGGTCGCGCGCTTGCCCCTCATCGTCATGACGGACCCGGCGCGCCCCGAGCTGCGCATCGATGCCCTGGAGGCCGGTGCTGACGACCACATCGACCCGCCCCACGAACCCCGCGAGGTGGTGGCGCGCATCCGCGCGGTGCTGCGCAGCATGGCCAAGCGTGCGCCGGTGGGACGCAGCACGTGAGCCCGGCGCGGCGCGGCATGTATCTGCGCCGACAAGATCCCGACACACAGGCGCACAAACCGACAGGATTCCCGTGTGGCTTTGCCCGATGTGTTCGGCAGGCCACGACCAAGCCTGGGCTCCTACGATCCTTTCACCAACTCTGAAAGGTGCACATGAGCATGACCTTGAACCCTTCGACGGCCAGCGCCGTGAGCGCCTCGCTGAGGCTCACCGGCAAGACGCCCTTCGAGCTCAACAGCGATGCCTTCGGGCCTGTGGCCGCATCGGCCATCGGCCTGGCGCAGGTCGCGGCCGACACGGCCGGTGCCACGGTGAACTTCAGCGAGCAGGCCTTGCAGTCGCTCTCCAACACGGCGCACGATGCGGTGGCCGCTGTGGAGGGGGCGGCCAGCGAGGTCGGCAGCGCGGTGAGTGCCGCCTACCAGGGCGTGGCCGATGCCGGCAGCGGGGCGGCCTCGGCGGTCGGGCGCGCGGCGTCGTCGCTCTACAGCGCCATCGGCGATGCGGCGGACACGACCACGTCGCATGCGGCCATCGGTGCGCAGGCCGTGGGCGCTGCCTTGGTGTGATGCCATGGCTCACCTTCACCCATTTCACCCACCCGCGTTGAGGCGGCGCCTGGCCGCTGCGGCCACCGTGGCGTCGCTCGTTTCGCTGAGCGGCTGTTCGCTGTTCAGCTACAGCCCGAGCCTGGAGTTGATCAAGGCGACAGGCACGGCGGCCAGCTTCATGGCGGCTGGCGTGCCGGTCAAGGCGATCGACACCGTGCACCACGGCGCCACGCGCATCGACAGCGTCTGCATCGCCTTCAACCCCGGCGTGGCCTTGCAGGGCTTTCTGCCAGCGATCCAGACGGCTTTGCAGCGCCAGCAAATCGACAGCCGCGTCTTCGAGTCCGACACGCCCACGCCCTTGTGCCGCGTGTGGCTGCACTACATGGCATCGGTCGAATGGGGCACCCCGCCCTGGGGCAACAGCCTTCGGCCGTATGTGGCGCGCGCCACGCTGACGCTCAAGTCCCCGCAGGGCCTGGTGCTGGCCAGCAGCAACTTCGAGCCCGGCGGCGTCGTCGAAATGGGCAAGTGGGCATCGACCAGCGACAAGGTCGATGCCGTGGTGACCGCGCTGCTCAGCCGTTCAGACAGCTGATGCCTGGGTCTCATCGAAAGGAACACACCGTGATCTCTCACCCCCTCATCCAACGCGCCATGGGTGCGTGCGCCTTGTGGCCTGTGCTGTGCATGCTGGGTTGCGACAGCCAGCCTGAATCGCTGGTGCAAGGCCCCTTGTACGTGCCGCCTGTGCCCACGCCCAATTACGTGGAGCGCGCCAACACGGGCTCGCTGTTCCAGCCGAACACGACGGCGGCTTTCCTCTTCACCGGGCAGCAGGTGCCGCGCCGCGTGGGCGACACCTTGAAGGTGGACATCTCCGAGGCCATCAGCGCGAGCAACAAGCTCAGTGCGGACGCCACGCGCGAGAACAAGCTGGCCGTCAAGGGCCCGGGCAATGGCGCCAATGTGGCCGGGGGCGTGCTCAAGGGCTTGCTCAACCTGGATGCCACGGCCAGCGGCAGCGATGCCTTCAAGGGCCAGGGCAGCACGGAGAACACCAGCAGCTTCAACGGCAAGATGGCCGTGTCGGTGGTCAATGTGCTGGGCAATGGGCACCTGGTGGTGGCCGGCCAGCGCACCATCGCGTTCAACCGGGGGGCGACGACGCTGCGCTTTTCGGGCGTGGTCAACCCCAACGACATCCGCACGGGCAATGTGGTGGCCTCGTCCGATGTGGTCAATGCGAACCTGGAGGCGGTGGGCGAGGGCGAGGTCTCGGACACGGCATCGCGGTCGTGGCTGCAGCGCGTGCTGACCAAGAGCCTGGCGGTGTGGTGATGGCACACGCGGTGAACACCTGCCTCGTCATGGACCCCAGCGGGGAGCTGCACGGCATGGCCTCCGAGTCACTGGGCCGGCTGGGCATGGCCTGCGACGTGACGCGCCACCCCGAGGCCTTCACCGTGCGCAAGGCCTACGACGTCGTGCTGATGGACATGCGCCCTTACGTCGATTTCAACGAGGCCTTCCGGCGGGTGTTGCGCGATGTCGGGCAGGCCTACGTCATCGGCTTCATCGCACCGCGCGATGCGGTGGACCGGGTGCTGGCGCTGGAGATGGGGGCCGATGCCATCATCGTGCCGCCGTTCGGGCCCGAGGAGATCGGTGCGCGGGTGCGTGCGCTGCTGCGGCGTCAAGCCCAGACCCGGGCGGTCGATGCGGCGGTGGTGCGCGCCCAGCTGGACGTCGCGGCGCGGACCGTGAGCGTCACGCACTTCAGGCATGCCTCGGGTGCCATGGACCTGCCTGCGCTGGGCCTGAGCGCCAACGAGGCCCTGCTCTTGCAGCAGCTGGCTTTGCGGCCGGGGCAGGTCATGTCACGGGCGGAGCTGCTCAGCCGCAGTGGCTTGGGGCGCCAGGGCCACTCGGTGCAGACCGTGGAGCTGCTGGTGTCCCGGCTGCGCCACAAGCTCTCTTGCAAGTTGCGGACGGGGCCTTCTCCGTCGGCCATCGGGCTGCCCGGCGACCCCATCCGCACGGTGCGCGGCCAGGGCTATGCCTGGTGCGCCTCGGTGCTTCAGTTGGCGGTGCGGGCGACCAGCACGTCGTCGGTGGACGCCGCCGGGGCCGACACGGCGGCTTGAGCTTCATCGGGCAGGGAGGTGGCGTCGCTGCCGGCGCTGAGTTCACGGCGCAGCGCACCGCGGTCCAGCTCGCCTTCCCAGCGGGCCACGACGATGGTGGCCACGGCATTGCCGACGAAGTTGGTCAGGGCGCGGGCTTCCGACATGAAGCGGTCCACGCCCAGGATCAGGGCCAGGCCGGCCACGGGCACGTCGGGCACCACGGCCAGGGTGGCGGCCAGGGTGATGAAGCCCGCGCCGGTCACGCCCGAGGCGCCCTTGGAGGTCAGCATGGCCACACCGAGGATGCTGATCTGTTGCATCAGCGTCAGCTCGATGTTCAGCGCCTGCGCCACGAACAGCACGGCCATGGTCAGGTAGATGTTGGTGCCGTCCAGGTTGAAGGAGTAGCCCGCAGGCACGACCAGGCCGACCACCGATTTGGAGCAGCCCAGGCGCTCCAGCTTGTGCATCAGCGGCACCAGCGCAGACTCCGACGAGGAGGTGCCCAGCACCATCAGCAGCTCGGCCTTCAGGTAGGCGATGAGGCGCAGGATGCTGAAGCCCGTGGCCGCGGCCACCGTGCCCAGCACCACCAGCACGAACAGCGCGCAGCACAGGTAGAAGCTGCCCATCAGCGCGGCCAGGGGCTTGAGCGCTGCGAAGCCGTACTTGCCCAGGGTGAAGGCCATGGCACCGCCAGCACCGATGGGCGCCAGCTTCATCACCACGTTCATCATCGAAAAGAAAATGTGCGAGCACTCTTCGATGAAGGTGTGCACGGCACGGCCCTGGCCGCCCATGCGCTGCATGGCGTAACCGAACAGCAGGGCCAGCAGCAGCACCTGCAGCAGGTCGCCCGAGCCGGTGAAGGCGTCGGTGAAGGTCTTGGGGATGATGTGCAGCACGAAGTCGACCGTGCTTTGCTCGCCGGCCTTCTTGGCGTAGCTGGAGACGGCGCTGGCGTCCAGCGTGTGCGGGTCGGCGTTGAAGCCGTGGCCGGGCTTGAGCACATTGCCCACCAGCAGGCCGATGGCCAGGGCCAGCGTGGAGATGAGCTCGAAGTAGGTGATGGCCTTGACGCCCACGCGGCCGACCTTCTTCATGTCGCCACCGTTGGAGATGCCCAGCACCACCGTGCAGAAGATGATCGGGCTGATCAGCATTTTCACCAGCGCGATGAAACCGTCGCCCAGGGGCTTGAGCTTGACGCCGAGTTGCGGCTCCACGATGCCCAGACAGCCACCCGCCAGGATGGCCAGCAGGACCCAGAAATACAGGTGTGAGGTGATGCGCTTCATGGTGCTTCCCGTCTCGCGTGCAGCGTGTGTGCACGAGGCATGGCCAAGGCTGGCCGACTCGGGGCGTGAGCTTATCGAAGCAGAGGTCGGCGCGCGATGTGGATTCCCACATCAACGCAGCGAGGTGCGCAGCAGTGGCCAGTCGCGGATGCGCACGCCGGTGGCGGCAAAAATGGCATTGCAAACGGCCGGTGCCACGGGGGGCAGGGCCGGTTCGCCCAGGCCGGTGCTGGGGTGCGGGCTGCGCACGAAATGCACGTCGATGCGGGCGGGTGCGTCGGGCAGGCGCAGCAGCGGGTGGTCGTGGAAATTGCTTTGCACGATGCGGCCGGCTGCGATGTCCAGGCCTTGGCGCCACAAGGCGCTGAGCCCATCGACCACCGCGCCTTGCACTTGCTGCTCGGCACCGCTGAGGTTGACGATCTGCTCGCCGACATCGACGGCCGCCACGACGCGGTCCACGCGCAGCTGGCCTTCGGCGTCCACGCTGACATCCACCACCATGGCGGCATGCCCGCCCTGGCTGCTGTGGCTGGCGATGCCACGGCCCCGGCGCAGGCTGGGCAGGCCGGGCAGGCCGGGCACGCTGGGCAGGGGCGTGCCCCATCCGGCCGCCTGTGCCGCGGTTTGCAGCACGGTGCGTTGGCGTTGGGCGTGGGTGTGAGCCTGGGCCTGGGCGCCGGGGCCTGACAGCAAGGCCAGGCGGAAGGCGAGTGGGTCCTGGCCGGCCGCGTGGGCGAGTTCGTCCAGGAAGCTCTGGCTGACCCAGGCGAACACATTGCTGCCGGGCGAGCGCCAGGCGCCCAGGGGCACGCCGGTGGCCAGCGTGTGCTGCACCCACAGCCCGTGGGGCACCAGGCCGGCGGGAAATTCGTCGCCGCCCAGCAGCGTGCCGGGGCCGGGCTCCAGCGGGCCTGTGCCATCGCGCTGCGCCGGGTTGGCAAAGCCCACGGCGCGCTGCTCCCAGGCAGTCAACCGGCCCTGGGCATCGACACCGCCACGCAGGCGGTGCATGCCACCGGCGCGGTAGTGGTCGTGCTGGAGGTCGTCTTCACGGGTCCAGGTCAGCTTCACGGGGGCGTGCACACGGCGCGCGATGGCGGCGGCTTCCAGCAGGTAGTCGGCGCCCAGGCGTCGGCCAAAGCCGCCGCCGCAGCGGGTGAGGTGCAGCGTCACCTTGCGCGGGGCGATGCCCAGCAGCCGCGCCACGCGGTTCACGCCGCCGGCCGGATGCTGGATGGGCGCCCAGAGTTCGATGCGCCCGCCTTGCCACCAGGCCGTGGCGTTCTGGGGCTCCAGCGTGGCGTGGGGCAGGAAGGGGTGCTGGTAGCTGGCCTCGACGCGGTGGGTGGCCTGGGCCAGGGCCTGGGCCACATCGCCATCGCGGCGCACGGTCTTGGCCGTGCCCGGCGCAGCCGCCCCATCGAAGCAGGCCTGGGCCTGGCGCAGGTGCTCGGCCCAGTGCTCGCGGGTGACGGCCAGGTGCGGGCCCTCGTCCCAGCTGACTTGCAGGGCGCGGCGGGCGCGTTGTGCGGCCCAGGTCGATTCGGCCACGATGGCCACGCCGGGCATGAGGCCCTGCAGGTCCTGGCCTTGCGCTTCGCCGTCGATGACGAAGGCGTCGCGCACACCGGGCTGGCGCTTGACCTCGTCGAGGTTGGCCTGGCGCACCCGGGCGCCGAAGGCGGGTGCCTTGACGCAGCAGGCGTGCAGCATGCCGGGCAGGGCGACGTCGATGCCGAAGAGGCGTTGGCCCGTGACGATGGCGGCGTTGTCCACGCCCGGCACGCGCGTGCCCAGCAGGCTGCGCGAGGCCGCGGGCTTGAGCACCACGCTGGCCGCATCGGGCAGGGGCAGCTTGTCGGCGCGGGCGGCCAGCTCGCCATAGCCCAGCTGCCGGCCCGATGGCGCGTGGTGCACCACCCCCAGCTTGGCGTGGCAGGCCGACACGGGCACCTGCCAGGTGTCGGCCGCGGCTTGCACGAGCAGGGTGCGGGCCATGGCGCCCAGGCGCAGGAAGGCGTCGAAGTGCTGCGGCACCGCTTGGGAGCCGCCGGCGGTTTGCGGGCCGTAAGCCGCGTCGAAATCGGCCTGGACGACCTGCACGGCGCGCCAGTCGGCTTCGAGCTCTTCGGCGATCAGCATGGGCAGGGACGTTGTCACGCCCTGGCCCATCTCGGGCAATTTGGAGACCAGCGTGACCTGCCCCTGGGTGTCGATGCGCAGCAGCACATGGGGCTGCAAGCCAGGCCCGGCGCCGGGAGGCAGGGCCGCGGGCACGGGCTTGCGCACGCGCGGCAGGG
>CAIQIL010000020.1 GCA_903871865.1 uncultured Burkholderiales bacterium | reverse complement strand
GAAACGCTGGCCAAAGCTGTCCAGGGCATCCGACCACGGCAGCTTGGTGTTCTCATAGGCCGCGTAAGCCTCGCGCGCCTCGTCGGCCACCACCCTGTTTTCCCAGGCCGGGAACAAGACCACCTGTTTGCTGCCGCGGAACTGCAGGAGCATGGTGGCGTTGCGATCGATGTGGAACGGCGTGTGGCTGCCTGGCGAAGCGATGAACAGGTACAGGCGCGGATCGATCAGCAGGCGCCGGCGCTCACCAAAGGCCCGCTGCAGCAAGGCCGTCACATCGGCGCTCAGGTCGCGGAACAGGGGCTGGAAGGACTCATGGATCTGGGGCGAGCGCACCATGACGTAGGAGTCGGAGGTCCGCATGCGCTCCATGGTTTCGGCCAGCGACATCTGGCTGCGGTGATGCACATCGCACTTCTCGAAGTCATCGCCATTGCGCATCAAACCCTTCGAGTACTTGACGTACTCGCTTGGCAGCGAGGGAATGACGCGGGCGAGGTTGTCCAACTCCAGGGCTGGATGGCCCATCAACTGGTGATGGAACTTGAACGGATCGCGGTCCAGGACGCGGGCGTCCACCGAGGTGTCAAAGCATTTCAACAAGCGGCACTCCTTTGGGCCCGGATGTTAACGGCATCTGCCCGTGTCGGTCCACGGACCGAGGCCTCCAAGCGCCAAAGGTCCATGCGCACCCCGAAGGTCGTTCACAAATCACGCAAGGGGTGGGCGCGAGGCGGCCAGACCGCTTCGAAAAACGCCGCGACTTCCGCATCGCCCACCTCGGCCACCGTGGCAGGCTGCCAGCACGGTGAACGCCCCTTGTCCACCACCAGCGCCTGCACGCCCTCGAACACCTCCGCAGGCCAGCACCGATCGCCATGCACGCGCGCACGGAAGGCATGGCGGATGGCCGTGCGCTCCATGCGGAAGACATCGGCCAGCGACATGGTGCGGGCGCGGCGGATCTGCACCAGCGCCACCGACATCATCAGCGGCGAATTGCCCGCCATGTGGGCCAGGGTGTCGCGCGCCCAGTCGCTGCCCTCTGCGGCCAGGGCATCGCAGATGTCTGTCAGGCTGTGCAGGCTGAAATGGCGGTCGATGGCGTCCATGTGCGCCGTGACCGTGGCCTCGGGCAGATCGGTCAACGGGTGCGCCGCCAGGTGCTGTGCGATGCGCGCAGACAAGTCCGAAGACGTGGCCGCGGGCTGGGTCCGCAGAGCTTGCAGCAGCAGGTCCAGCGAAGCCGCTTGTGCATGGGCGTCGGCCAAGCCCACCGCCAGAGCATCGGTGACGTGCAGATGCGGCCCCACCACGCCCAGGTACTCGCCCAAGGCGCCCGCGCAGCGCGAGAGGAAGTGACCACCGCCCACGTCCGGAAAGAGCCCGATGCGGGTTTCGGGCATGGCCATGCGCACACTTTCCGTGGCCACACGCAGGCTGCAGCCCTGTGCCAAGCCCATGCCACCGCCCATCGTCACGCCCTCCATCCAGGCCACCGTGGGCTTGGGGAACACGTGCAGCAGGTGGTCGAGCGCGTACTCCTCGGAGAAAAAATCCTCCACGGCCGGGTCGCCCGCGCGGCCTGCATCCAACAAGAAGCGGATGTCGCCGCCGGCACAAAAATGCCGGGCAGCGCGCTTGCCAGGCGCAGGCTCTCGGGCCGAGCCACGCAGCAGCACGCCGTGCACAGCGGGGTCGCTGCGCCAGCCACACAAGACGTTGCCCAGCTCACGGACCATCTCCAGCGACAAGGCGTTGAGCG
>CAIQIL010000019.1 GCA_903871865.1 uncultured Burkholderiales bacterium | reverse complement strand
TCAGCGACGCGAAGCCGATGATGGCGTTCATGGGCGTGCGGATTTCGTGGCTCATGTTGGCCAGGAACTCGGACTTGGCGCGGCTGCCGGCTTCGGCGGCTTCTTTGGCGTCGCGCAAGGCGGCGGTGCGTTCGATCACCAATTGCTCCAGGTGCTGGCGGTGGCGGTGCAGCGCGGCCTCGATCTGCTTGCGCTCGGTGGCGTCGTTGAGCACGACGAACACCTCCAGCGCCTGGGCGTCGCCCGGATGGCGCTGCAGGCAGGCGTGCACGGCCTGGCCGCGCCCATCGGGTCCACTCACGCACAGCTCCAGATCTTCGGGCGCGTCCTGCTGAACGACGCGCGCCCAGGCAGACAGCCAGTTCGCCTGATCGGGCGGCGCCACGCTGGCCAGGAAGGGCTGGGACATCGCCCCATCGCGGGGCACACCCAGCAGGTGCGCGCCAACGGGGTTGATCTGCACGATGTGGCCATGGGCATCGAGCGTGCAGTAACCCACCGGTGCGCGCTCATAGAGCCCCTGGTACTGGTCGCGTGAGGCAGACAGCTCTTGCTGCGAAGCCTTGAGGGCCTCGACGCTCATCTCCAACTCGATCTGGTGCACCTGCAACTCGTGCAGCAGCACGGCGTCGGTGTGGGCGGGCCGGTCCATGTCACTCCTTGGTGGGTTTGCACCGTTTGTAGCGCCTGGGCATGCCCGTGTCGGTGGGACGGCGCACAGACCATGACATCCGCTGCATGCCACATGGTCCATACTCAGACCATGATGCGCCCCAGCGTTCCGGAACACCATCCCCCAACCGACACACCGCGCGTCGTGGGCCTGGGCGCATCCGCAGGCGGGCTGGCCGCGTTGGAAGCCTTCTTCGAGCACGTGCCGCTGGACAGTGGCCTGGCCTACGTGGTGGTGCAGCACCTGGACCCCACCCACGAAACGCTGCTCGTCAGCCTGCTGCAAAGGGTGACGCCACTGCCGGTGCGAGAAGTCACAGACGGCATGCTCGTTCTGCCCAACACGGTGTATGTCATCCCGCCGGACCGCGAAATGACCGTGGCCAAGGGACACCTGCACCTGACGCGGCCACAGCAACCGCGCGGTCTGCGACTGCCCATCGACGTGCTGTTCAGCTCCCTGGCGCAGGACCAGGGCGAGCGCGCCGTGGGCGTGGTCTTGTCGGGCATGGGCTCGGACGGCACCCTTGGGCTCGAAGCCCTGCACACCAGCGGCGGGCTGACGCTGGCGCAGCAACCGGATTCCGCCCAATTCGATGGCATGCCCCGCAGCGCCATCGCCTCGGGCTGCGTGGCCATCGTGGCGTTGCCCGCCGAGTTGCCACAGCGCATCCTGCAAGTGTCGCTGGCACCGCGCATGGACCCGACCACGGCGCCGCCTGCAGAAGATGCCCCTGCGCTGGACACCATCCTCGACCTGCTGAAGTCCCACAGCAAGCACGACATGTCGCTCTACAAGAGCAGCACCCTGCTGCGCCGCATCGGCCGCCGCATGGCCGTGCACGGTCTGGACACCATGGGCGCCTACGCCGAGTTGCTGTCGCACAGCCCCCAGGAGCTGGACCTCTTGTTCGCCGAAATGCTGATCGGTGTGACGCGCTTCTTCCGCGACGACGACGTGTGGGCCGAAGTGGCCGCCCGGGTGATGCCCGCGATGCTGGCCCAGCATGGGGCGCACGGCCTGTGCCGCGCCTGGGTGGTGGGTTGCTCCACGGGCGAAGAGGCTTACTCCCTCGCCATGCTGTTCAAGGAGGCGCAAGACGCCCACCCCGAAGCTGCTGAGCTGACGCTGCAGGTGTTCGCCACCGACCTCAGCGCCGATGCGGTGGCCGTGGCGCGCAAAGGCCTGTACCCCGGGCGCATCGCCTCCGAGATGAGCAGCGAGCGCCTGGCCCGCTTCTTCACGGCCCACGAAGGCGGTTGGCGCATCCACAAAGACATCCGCGACATGGTGCTGTTCGCGCAGCACGACGTCATCCTGGACCCGCCCTTCACGCGGCTGGACTTGCTCTCGTGCCGCAACGTCCTGATCTACTTCAACGCCGAGCTGCAGCAGCGCCTGATGCCGCTGTTCCACTACAGCCTGCGCCCAGGCGGCGTGCTGCTGCTGGGTGGCTGCGAAACCGTGGGGCGCGCACAATCGATGTTCACCGCCTTGAGCGCCAAGCACCGGCTCTACCAGCGCAACGAAGATGCCCTGGCGGCGATGTCGGTCGATTTCCCGGTCAAGCCCACCACCGCGTTGCGCCACGCCACCCAGGAAGCCCTTGTGTCCAGCACCCCCATGCCACCCAACAACCTCCAGACCCTGGCCGACCACGTGCTGCTGCAGACCCACGCGCCGGCGGCCGTGCTGGTCAATGAAGCGGGTGACATCCTCTACATCAACGGCCGCACCGGCCGCTACCTGGAGCCTGCCGCGGGCAAAGCCAACTGGAACATCCACGTGATGGCGCGCAGCCACATGCGCACCCAGCTGGCCGTGGCCCTGCGCGAAGCCATCGCCGAACGCAAGACGGTGGTCCTCCATGGCTTGAGGCTCGACGGTGACCCCTCGCACACCTTGAGCGTGACCGTGCAAAGCCTGCAAGAGCCCAGGGCCCTGGCTGGCACCGTGCTGGTCGTCTTCAAGGAAGTGGCCGAGGCGCCCCAGGCTCCGGCCGGAAACGGCGCAGGAACAGGCGGCCACGACGCTGCCTTGCAGCAAGCGCTGGACCGTGCCCATGGCGAGATCGAGGCCCTGCGCCGGGAAATGCAAGCCTCGCGCGACGATCTGCAAGCCACCAACGAGGCCCTGCAATCGGTGAACGAAGAGCTGCAATCGACCAACGAGGAGCTGACCACCTCCAAGGAAGAGGCGCAGTCCATGAACGAGGAGC
>CAIQIL010000018.1 GCA_903871865.1 uncultured Burkholderiales bacterium | reverse complement strand
GGCCTGGCCTTTGGGCCGCACGCCGGATGGGATCTGGCCGGAGGCCGTGCCGGTGCCTGCGCGCAAACGGCGTTCGGCGTGTTGCAGCAGCGCCGCGTGCAGCAGGGCCGCACCGATCAGGCCATAAGACGCGAAACCGGTCAGCCAGTGCAGCGGGGCCCAGGCGCTGCCTGCACTCACGTAGGCTTGCCCGGGGAAGCGCCAGGCCAGCACGACGGTGCCCAAGGCCAGCAAGGCCAGGCTGCGCCGCAGGCCGGGCAGGCCCAGGCGGCGGCTTTCGATGGCGTAGACGGCCAGCACCAGCCAGGCTGTCACCGACAGCGCCGGCGCAAAGCCGAAACGCGCGCCTGGCAAGGGGCTGTCCAGCGACAGCGCGTCCAGCGCGATGGCCACACCCTGGGCCAGCCAGCCGAGCAGCAGGGCGCCGCGAACGGCCCGATTGACGGTGCCGGCGTCTTCAGAACGTGCAGGCCAGAGGGTGGCCAGCGCATAAGCCACGACGGCGATGCTGCTGGGCCAGAAGGTGGGCGATAAAATCATGCGATCAGTTTACGAGAGCTCCGCGCTTCATCCATGGCCTCCAACCTCACCGAACGCCTCAGTCGCCTGGTCAAAACCATGCGCGGCCAGTCGCGCATCACCGAATCCAACGTGCAAGACATGTTGCGTGAGGTCCGCATGGCCTTGCTGGAGGCCGATGTGGCCTTGCCCGTGGTGCGCGACTTCATCGCCCGCGTCAAGGAGAAATCCCTGGGCGCCGAGGTGGTGTCTTCGCTGACCCCGGGCCAGGTGCTGGTCAGCATCGTCCAGAAAGAGCTGGCTGCCACGATGGGCGAGGGCATCGCCGACATCGACCTGGCCGTGCAACCCCCCGCCATCATCCTGATGGCCGGTCTGCAGGGCGCCGGCAAAACGACGACCACGGCCAAGCTGGCCAAGCACCTGATCGAAAAGCGCAAGAAAAAGGTGCTGACGGTCTCGGCCGACGTCTACCGCCCCGCGGCCATCGAGCAGCTCAAGACCGTGACGGCCCAGGCCGGCGCCGAATGGTTCCCCTCCACGCCGGAGCAAAAGCCGCGCGACATCGCCCTGGCCGCCATCGACCACGCGAAGAAGCACTACTTCGACGTGCTGCTGTTCGACACGGCCGGCCGCCTCGCCATCGACGAAGTGCTGATGGCCGAGATCAAGGAGCTGCACGCGCTGCTCAAGCCGGTGGAAACGCTCTTCGTGGTGGACGCCATGCAGGGCCAGGACGCGGTCAACACCGCCAAGGCCTTCAAGGACGCGCTGCCCCTGACCGGCGTGGTGCTGACCAAGCTCGACGGTGACTCGCGCGGCGGTGCGGCCTTGTCCGTGCGCCAGATCACGGGCGTGCCCATCAAGTTCGCGGGCGTCTCCGAGAAAATCGATGGCCTGGAGGTGTTCGACGCCGAACGCCATGCCGGTCGCGTGCTGGGCATGGGCGACATCGTGGCCCTGGTCGAAGAAGTGCAAAAGGGCGTGGACATCGAGGCCGCGCAGAAGCTGGCCGAGAAGGTCAAGTCTGGCGTCGATTTCGACTTCAACGACTTCCTGTCCCAGATCAGCCAGATGAAAAAAATGGGCGGGCTCTCGGGCCTCATCGACAAGCTGCCCACCGAGCTGGCCTCGAAGGCCGGTCAGGCCGACATGGGCAAGGCCGAGCGCGACATGCGCCGCATGGAAGGCATCATCTGCGCGATGACGGCCAAGGAGCGCCGCCAGCCCTCGCTGCTCATGGACGGCAAGAGCAAGGCCAGCCGCAAGCGCCGCATTGCTGCGGGTGCGGGCGTGCAGATCCAGGAGGTCAACCGCATGCTCAACCAGTTCGAGCAGATGCAGACCATGATGAAGAAGATGCGCGGCGGTGGCCTGATGAAGATGATGAAGCGCATGGGCGGCATGAAGGGCATGCCTGGCATGGGCCGCTGAGCGCGCAGTCGATACAGCCGGACACACTCCCGCCCCACAGGCCGCACGTCACCTGTTAGCGTGTGTGACTGTTGTAGCGCCTCGATGCAGGCGCTTCAGCGGGGGCCTCCCAGCGCCGAAAACAGCGTCAAGCGGGTGGCTGCACCCGCACGGTTCTGTGGTCGAAGCGTTGCAAAGAGGCCCGAAGATGGATGTGGTGTCAAACTGGCCCGTGCTGTTGGCGGGCATGAGCACTGCCGGTCTGGCAGGGGCTTGGTGGTGGGTTCGCAACCGTCAGTCGCAGGTGCCTGCGCCTCGAGGCGGCAGCCGTGGCGGTGCCTCGGCGGGCGATGCCAGCGAAGCGCGCCAGGACCGAGAAGCGCTGCGCCGCAAACCACGCGGCAAACCCGCGAGCGACGAGCAACTCGACACCCTGATGGACTGGGAGCCCCTTTCCACTCGCGTGCTGACCACGTCCGAGCGCGACGCCCACCACGTGCTGCGCAAGGCCTTGCCCGATCACATGGTGTTGGCCCAGGTGCCTGTGGCCCGCTTCATCAAGGTGCCCACGCGCAATTCCTACAGCGAATGGCTGCGCCGCGTCGGGTCGTTGTGCGCCGACTTGGTGGTGTGCGATGCCTCGTCTCAGGTGGTGGCCGTGGTCGAGGTGCGCCAGCCGCTGTCCCGCGAAAACGAACGTGCGCAGCGGCGGCATGCCCGCATGGACCGTGTGCTCCAAGGCGCCCGCATCCCGGTGCACGTGTGGCTGGAGGGGGCCTTGCCCGGGCCGGTGGTGGCGCGTGAGGCCATCTTGGGCTCGGCGGTGCAGGGCGCCGGACACACGGGCGCGGCCGATGCCCACCTGGTGCGCCGCGATGCCGAAGCCGCCGCGGTGGTGGCGTCCATGCAAAGTGCGGGCGAGTTGCACGGTCTGTCGGTGGACGAGCGCGCCATCGACGTCGTGCTCAGCGAGGCCATGGACGAATGGGAAGCCACCGGCGCCGACCATGACCGCAAAGACCCTCCGCCATCTACCTGGTTCGACGACCTCGATGCGGGCGATTCCGGCCGCATGCCGCTGGGGGCACGCAGCGTCGAGCGCGTTTGAGCGCGGCAGTTGAACCGCGCCTGGGATTCAGCTCAGCAAGGCTTGGGCGAACTCGCGGGCCTGGAAGGTCTGCAGGTCTTCCAGCTTCTCGCCCACCCCGATGAAGTACACCGGCACCGGGCTGTGGCGCTGGCGTGACCACAGTGCAATGGCCGCCAGCACGCCGCCCTTGGCCGTGCCGTCCAGCTTGGTCACGACCAGGCCCGTGAGGCCCAGGGCCTCGTCAAAAGCCTTGACCTGAGACAGCGCGTTCTGGCCTGTGTTGCCATCGACAACCAACAGCACCTCGTGCGGGGCCGTGTCCATGGCCTTGCCGATGACGCGCTTGACCTTGCGCAGCTCTTCCATCAGGTGCAATTGCGTCGCCAGGCGGCCTGCCGTGTCGGCGATGACGACATCGCAACCGCGCGCACGACCCGCTTGAACCGCATCGAACGTGACGGCTGCCGGATCGCCACCTTCCTGGCTGACGATGTCCACGCGGTTGCGGTCGGCCCAGACCAGCAACTGCTCGCGCGCTGCGGCCCGGAAGGTGTCGGCCGCGGCCAGCAGCACGCGCTGACCGGCGTCGGCCAGGTGCCGCGTGAGCTTGCCGATGGTCGTGGTCTTGCCCGCCCCGTTGACGCCGGCCACCATGATGACCGTGGGCGTGTGCGTGCCGACCTCCAGGCCCTTCTCCAGCGGTTGCAGCAACTCGGTGATGGCCTCGACCAGCAGGCCCTTGACCTGGGCCGGGTCGGTGGCTTTGGCCTCCTTCACGCGGCGCTTGAGGTCGGTGAGCAGGAATTCCGTGGCGGCCACACCGGCATCGGCCATCAGCAGGGCTTCTTCCAGCTCTTCGTAGAGCGCGTCGTCGATCTGTGTGCCCGTGAACACCTGGGCGATGCTGGAGCCCGTCTTGCGCAGGCCGGCGCGCAGCTTGTCCAGCCAGGAGCGGCGCTCGGGGGTGCCTTCCCCTGCTTCGGGCGCGGCGGTCTGGGTGGGCGCCAAAGGCGCTGGTGCTGCCGCAGCCGGGGAGGGCGATGCGACAGGGGCGGCAGGGACGGTTTCCGGTGCAGCAGGCTGCGCCTGATCCGCCGAAGCCTTGCTTTCGTCCTGTGCGCTGCCCCAGCCGAGCTTTTTCTTGATGAAACTGAACATGCCTGGGATTGTAGGCGTGGGGCTTCGTACAATCCCGCCCACCCTCCAGATGTCCTCCATGCGCCGCACGCCCCCGAAGCCTTCCGCCGACGTTCGCGACCGCCAGGTCCGTGCCGCCCAGTCCGTGGCGCGCACCGCGGCGCAGGAAGTCCGCATCATCGGCGGCCAGTGGAAGCGCACGCCACTGCCGGTGCCCGTGGCTGCGGGCCTGCGGCCCACCTCTTCGCGGGTGCGCGAGACCTTGTTCAACTGGCTGGGCCAGGACCTCACCGGCTGGCGCGTGCTCGACGCTTTTGCCGGCAGCGGCGCCCTTGGTCTGGAGGCCGCATCCCGCGGC
>CAIQIL010000017.1 GCA_903871865.1 uncultured Burkholderiales bacterium | reverse complement strand
GTCACCCAGACCCTGCAGACCTACCGCAGCGGGCACCAGGCCCTGCTGCACCGGCATGCGCGGCCTGTGCTGCGCCTGAGCATGACACCGCTGGTGGCGCACGAGCTGCTGATCCCCAAGCTGGCGGCCTTCCAGGCAGCGCACCCCGGTGTCAGCCTGAACCTGGACGCGCGCATGGACCTGGTGGATTTCGACAGCGAGGGCATCGACGCGGCGATCCGGCTGGGTTCGGGCCAGTGGCCTGGCCTGGAGGTGCAGCCGCTGTGCGCCTGTGACGCGGCCATCGTGGCCTCACCGGCCCTGCTGGCCAGGCTGCCCGTGCGCTCCCTCGATGACCTGCGCCACCACACCCTGATCCACCCGCGGCACTCTCAGATCGACTGGGATGCCGCCGCCCACTTCCTGGGCGTGCCCGCGCTGCAGCGCCAGGGCGACCTGGTGCTGGACTCCGACCTCTCCGCGCTGCGCGCCGCCGAGCAAGGCCTGGGCATCGCGATCTGCGTGCTGCCGGCCAGCCCGGCCGTGCAAGCCAGCCTGATCGTCCCCGGGCGGCTGAGCTGGGTGGTGCCGCCCGTGCGGCTGCCGCAGCCCGCCTACTTCGTGTGGCGCGCCCAGGGTGGCAAGGACGCGCTGGTGCGTCAGGCCTTCGCGTGGATCCAGGCGCACGTGGCACCCGACGCTTAAGCTGAACTTACCCGTTCTGCAGAATCCATCGTTTGTCGCAGGCAGGCGGCCTGCCTACAGTGCGGCCGATGAGCACACGGCCCCCACGCACCGCCCCCCATCCCACGTCCACCGCACCTGGCGGCTGGCGCACCCCTTACGTGATGTTGGTGGCGCTGGTGATGGCCCTCACCGGCTGGCTGGCCCTGCAGGAGGGCCTGACGCGCTACCTGCCGCAGTTGCGCCACACGGTGAACGAGGCCGACCTGCAAGCCCAGGCGCAAACCCTGCGCGACCACCCCTCCCCCGCGAAGACGGCGGCCTACAGCGCCGAGCTGGCGGCCCTCTCCAGCGTGACCGACGCGCGGCGCTTCGCCGATTCGGCGCTGGTGGAACACGGCCTCTACCTGGCGCACATGCCCCGCCTGAACCGGGCCCTGCTGACCAGCCACATCTTCCTGGGCGTGTTCTGCATGCTGTTGGGCGGGCTGCAGTTCTGGCCCGGCCTGCGCCAGCGCCACATGCGCCTGCACCGCACGGTGGGTGGGCTGTACGTGGTGACGGCGCCGCTGTCGGTGCTGCTGTCCCTGGCTTACCTGACGCAGACACCGCCTGAGCGGCTGTACACCCACCTGACCGGGTACGTGGCGCTGTGGCTGTTCGGCCTGGGCGCGCTGGCCGCCATCGCCCTGGCCATGGTGGCGCTGCGGCGTCGGCGCATCCACGAGCACATGGGCTGGATGGCCTTGTCGTTTTCTTGCCTGATGGTGGCGCCGATGCTGCGCCTGAACTGGGTCTTCATGGCCTGGCTGCTGCCGCACATCGACCAGGAGACGCTGAACCTGGTCACGCTGGGCTTCATGCTGCCGCAGTGCCTGCTGATCGGTCACGGGCTGTTGCTGGCCAACCGCCGGGCGCAAGGGCCGGCCAGGCCTCGCCCCGTGACGGCCTTGGCCGCCTGGGCCACCCGGCACTTCTTGCAAGCAGCCCCTCTGTGGTGGGCGCTGGCCGCTGGCGGCGCCTGGCTGATGCTCAGGCACTTCGCGGCAGGCCAGGGCCTGTCCTCGGTGGCCCTCGCCACGCCCCTGCTGCCTCAGGCGCTGGCCGAGCGCGAGGCATGGGCTTTTTCGGGAGCACCCGGGCTGGGCCTGGCGCTGGGGG
>CAIQIL010000016.1 GCA_903871865.1 uncultured Burkholderiales bacterium | reverse complement strand
GGCGCAGCACGACCGCGGCGACCAGCAAGGGGGCGAGCAGGAGGGCCCACATCGGGGTGTCCGGTGTGGTGGGCTGTCCGAGCATCAGAAGATTTTCAAGCAGCGTGCGCATGTGAGACCTCCAGTATGACGTGCATTGTCAAATTGCTGCATTGCAAGATGGATGCCATAGTGGAAACCCTGAGTGATGCGCGTGTGACGGGCCATCCGCCGAATGGTGGACGGGGGCGGTGACAATCGGGGTGAGCCTCCAGCTTGGAGGGCTTCCATCAGGAGCGACAAGGGCATGACGGGCATGGATCGGGACGCACCCATCGTGGCGGTGGCCACGGCTTCTGGGCGGGGCGCGGTGGGCATCGTGCGGGTGTCGGGCCGCGGCCTGCTGCCGCTGGCGCGGGTGCTGTGCGGCCGCGAGCTGGTGCCGCGCATGGCCACCTACGGCCCGTTCCGCGATGCCCGGGGCGAGGCGCTGGACCAGGGCCTGGCGCTCTACTTCCCCGGGCCGCACAGCTACACCGGCGAAGACGTGCTGGAGCTGCAGGGCCATGGCGGCCCGGTGGTGATGCAGCTGCTGCTGGCGCGCTGCCTGGAAGCCGCCGCCGAGGTCGACGCCACCACGGGCCGCGCCTGCTTGCCCGGTTTGCGCCTGGCCGAGCCCGGCGAGTTCACCCAGCGGGCCTTCCTCAACGACAAGATCGACCTGGCCCAGGCCGAGGCCATCGCCGACCTGATCGATGCCAGCACCGAGGCGGCGGCCCGCTCGGCCACGCGCTCGCTGGGCGGGGCGTTTTCGCGGGAAATCGACGCACTGCGCGAGCAGATCGTGCAGTTGCGCATGCTGGTCGAGGCCACGCTGGATTTTCCCGAAGAAGAAATCGATGTCCTGGAGACGGCCAACGCCCGCGGCCGCCTCGACCGTTTGCAGGCCACGCTGGACGGCGTGCTGGGCCAGGCCCGCCAGGGCGCCTTGCTGCGCGAGGGCCTGCAGGTGGTGCTGGCCGGCCAGCCCAACGCGGGCAAGAGCTCGCTGCTGAACGCGCTGGCCGGGGCCGAGCTGGCCATCGTCACGCCGATCGCGGGCACCACGCGCGACAAGGTCAGCGAAACGGTCCAGATCGAGGGCGTGCCCCTGCACATCATCGACACCGCGGGCTTGCGCGCCGACCACGAGGCCTCGGACGAGGTCGAGCGCATCGGCATGGCGCGCAGCTGGCAGGCGATCGCCGAGGCCGATGCGGTGCTTTTCCTGCACGACCTCACGCGCGTGAACGAGCCTGCCTACGCCCAGGCCGATGCCGACATCGCCGCGCGCTTGCCCGCGCCTGGCCAGGGCGCCACGGTGCTGCACATCTTCAACAAGGCCGATGCGGCACAGGCCGTTTCAGGGGTGGATGCCGATGTGCGTGCCAATTTGCGTGGGGATGTGCGTGGGGATGTGCGCGCCGAGCCGCAGCCGCCGGGCGAGGTGCTGACGCTGTCGGCGCGCACGGGCGAGGGCCTGCAGGCCTTGCGCCAGACCTTGCTGAGGCAAGCGGGCTGGCAGGCGGCGCAGGAGGGCGTGTTCATCGCCCGCCAGCGCCATGTGCAGGCCTTGAACGCCGCGCGCGAACACCTGTCGCTGGCCCAGGCCCATGCCGCGCAGCGCGATGGCGCCCTCGACCTGCTGGCCGAAGAGCTGCGCCTGGCGCACAACGCCCTGGGCCGCATCACCGGTGCGTTCAGCGCCGACGACCTGCTGGGCGAGATCTTCACGCGCTTCTGCATTGGCAAATGACGCCAAAACCGTGCATTTTTCACGCGCCGTGCAGGCTGGGCGCGACATGCCGCCTGGCGGCAAGGCACAAAAGCTGCCGCCGTGCGGGCTTGATGGATTAAATTGTCCATTCCTCGGTCACTGCGGCGGGCATGTTTGCCGGCCGGTTCAAGATGGACGTCGGCGAACTCATCCAGGCCATCCAGACGCTGAACACGGAAGATGCCTTCCGTCCGCGCCTGGACGCGGCGCAATGGCGGCTGTTCACGCAGTACCTGACGCGCCACGAGCTGACGTCCGGCCAGGCCTTGGTGACGCAGGGCGAGCGTGACCGCACGGTGTACATCCTCGGCCAGGGCGCGCTGCAGG
>CAIQIL010000015.1 GCA_903871865.1 uncultured Burkholderiales bacterium | reverse complement strand
GGCCAACAACCGCGATTTGCGCGTGGCCATCCTCAACATCGAGCAGCTGCGCGCGGCCTACCAGATCCAGCGCGCCGACCTGTTCCCCACGGTCAACGCCAGCCTGAGCGGCACCCGCCAGCCGTCCACCGTGTCGCCCTACCGGCTGGGCACCACGGCCACCGGTGGCCTGGCCATTCCCGCCTTTGAGCTGGACATCTTTGGCCGCGTGCAGGCCCTGAGCGATGCGGCTGCCGCGCAGGTGCTGGCCTCGGAAGAGGCGCGCCGTTCGGTGCACATCAGCCTGGTGGCATCGGTCGCCACGACCTACTACACGCTGTGGGCCGACCGCTGGCAGCTGGCCTTGGCCGAGCAGACCCTCGCCACGCGCCTGGATTCGTTCAAGCTGCAGCAGCTGAAGTTCGACAACGGCGTGCTCAATGAGCTGGATTTGCGCTCCGCGCAGTCCACGGTGGAAGCCGCCCGCGTGGCCCGCGCCCAGGCCCAGCGCGCCGTCGCACAAGACGTGCAGGCCCTGGCCCTGTTGGTGGGCAAGCCGGTGCCGGCCGAGTGGCTGCCGCCGCAGGCCGACCTGGCCTTGAAAGACCCCGCGCAATTCGTGCAAGCCAGCCTCTGGCCGGGCCTGAGCGAGCTGCCCGTGGGCTTGTCGTCGGACGTGCTCTTGCAACGCCCCGACGTGGCCCAGGCCGGGCAGTTGCGGGTGACGGCCAACGCCAACATCGGTGCCGCGCGTGACGCACGCTTCCCGCGCAGCGCATTGACGGGCAGCGCGGGCGTGGCCAGCAACTCGCTGTCGGGCCTTTTCGACGATGGCCGCCTCGCCTGGAGCTTCGGTGGCAGCTTGCTGGCGCCGATCTTCGATGCCGGGCGCACCGCCGCGGGCGTGGACAGCGCCGTGGTCAAGCGCGACATCGCCATCGCCCAGTACGACAAGGCCGTGCAGTCCGCCTTCCGTGAGGTGGCCGATGCCCTGGTGGCGCGCCGCACCTATGCCGATCAGGCCGAGGCCCAGCTGGCCCAGGCCCAGGCCGAGGCCGCGCGCCTGAAGCTGTCCACCCTGCGCTACGACAACGGCGTGGCCAGCCAGCTCGACCTGCTGGACGCCCAGCGCGCCCTGTTCACGGCGCAGCAGGCGCACATCACGGCGCAGCTGTCGCGGCAGTTGGCGCACATCGGCGTGTACAAGGCCCTGGGGGGCGGTTGGGTCGATCCGAGATAATCTCGTTGTGAGCACGAACACCCGCACGAGCCTTCCCATGCCCCCCTTGAGCCTGCGCGAACGCGGCCAGCTCTACCTCGACCTCATCCGCTGGAGCCGGCCGCAGGGCTGGCTGCTGCTGCTGTGGCCCACGCTGGCGGCCCTGTGGCTGGCCTCGGGCGGCATCCCCAGCGTGCACATGCTGGCGGTGTTCACGCTGGGCACCATCCTCATGCGCAGCGCGGGTTGTGCCGTCAACGACGTGGCCGACCGCGACTTCGACCGCCACGTGCAGCGCACCGCGCAACGCCCCATCACCAGCGGGCGCCTGTCGGTGAAGGAGGCCCTGGCCGTGGGCGGCGTGCTCACGCTGCTGTCCTTCGCGCTGGTGCTGACCACCAATGTGCGGACCATCGCGTGGTCGGTGGGGGCGCTGGCCGTCACCATCCTCTACCCCTTCACCAAGCGCTTCTTTGCCATGCCGCAGGCGGTGCTGGGCGTGGCCTTCAGCTTCGGCATCCCGATGGCTTTTGCCGCCGTGCAGGACCAGGTGCCGCCCGTGGCGTGGTGGTTGGTGGCGGGCAACCTGGCCTGGGTGCTGGCCTACGACACCGAGTACGCCATGGTCGATCGCAACGACGACCTCAAGATCGGCATGCGCACCTCGGCCATCACCTTGGGCCGCTTCGACGTGGCCGGGGTGATGGGCTTTTACGCCCTGTGCCTGGCCTGCTGGTGGCAGGCGGGCCAGCTGCTGCAGCTGGGCTGGCCGTGGTCGGTCGCGCTGGCGGCGGCCGCGGCCCAGGCCCTGTGGCACGGCTGGCTCATCCAAGGCCGTGAGCGCGAGCCGTGCTTCCAGGCCTTCCGCCTCAACCACTGGCTGGGGCTGACGGTGTGGCTGGGCGTGGTGGCGGATCGGTGCTTGGTGGCCTGAGCGGCCCCGACTTCAGCGAACCATCTCAGCGCCCGATCTCAGCGCCCGAACTCGTCGCCCAGCTCGCCGGCCCGCTTCTCTGCGGCGCGCATGGCCGCCACGAAAGTGGCTTTCACGCCGGCGTCCTCCAGGTGCGTGAGCGCCGCGTGGGTGGTGCCACCCTTCGACGTCACGCGCTCGCGCAGCACGGCCGGGCTGTCGCTCGATTGCGCGGCCAGCGCCGTGGCACCGGCGAAGGTGGCCAGGGCCAGTTGGCGGCCTTCGCTGGCGCTCAGGCCCATGTCCTGAGCGGCCTGCACCATGGCTTCGATGAAATAGAACACATAGGCCGGGCCCGAGCCGGACAGCGCGGTCACGGCGTCGAGGTCGGCCTCGCGGTTCACCCACAGCAGTTGGCCTGTGGGCGCGACCATCTGTGCCACGGCTTCGCGCTCATCGGCCGAGACCTCGGGGCGCGCAAACAGGCCAGTCATGCCCTGGCCGACCAGGGCCGGGGTGTTGGGCATGGAGCGCACGACGCGCGGCGTGCCCAGCCAGCGGGCGATGTCGTCGGTGCGCAGGCCGGCCATCACGCTGAAGTGCAGGGCGCCTTGCGTGAGTGCGGCGCAGGCGCCAGCGGCGTCCTTGAACTGCTGCGGCTTGACGGCCCACACCACGGTGCGGGCGCGTGCCAAGGTGGCTTCGGGCGCGTCCGGCGCGGCAGCGGTGCGCACGCCGAGTGTGTCGCTCAGGCGGTTGCGCTGCTCGGCGCTGGGGTCGATGACGAGGATGCTGGACGGCGCGCGCCCTTGGCGCAGCAGGCCGCCGATGATGGCCGTGGCCATGTTGCCGCCGCCGATGAAGGCGATGTCGGCACGGGACAGTTCGGTCGGGGAGGTGGTGCTGTTCATGGCCGGCATCATGCCGCATCTGCCGCATCGGCGGCCGGCGCGGTCGAGTCGGCCAGCATCTGCAACAGGCGTTCGGCCTCGATGGGTTTTTTAAGCAACTGCACGCGCGCCTGTGCTGCTTCGTCCGTCAGGCCCTCGGAGGCTTCGCCCGTGAGCAGGAAGGCGGGCAGTTCGTCGCCGAATTCGTAGCGCAGCTGGCGGATGGCGTCCAGGCCGTTGATCGACAGCCCCAGGCGGTGGTCGCTCACCAGGGCGGCAGGCATGTCGCCTTCGGGCATGCGGCCGTCCTCCTGCAGGGCGGCGACCTCGGCCACGGCTTCGTCCGGCGTGGCTGCACCCGCGACCTGCCAGCCGTGCTGCTGCAGCACCAGCGAGGTGCTGTCGCGCACCTGGGGGTCGTCCTCCACCAGCACGATCACGCCCCGGCCAGCGCGCTGAGGCGCCTGAACCGAGGGCGTGGCCAGGGCCTTGGCGGGTGCCAGCGGTTTGGCGCTGCTCGCCGCAGGCGTGACCTCGACCAGGCTCGCCGGGACCAGGCGCGGCACGCGCACGCTGAAGCACGAGCCCCGCCCCAGGCGCGACAGCACCGTGACCGGCGTCGGGCCCAGCAGGCTCAGGCGGCGCACCACGGCCAGGCCCAGGCCCAGGCCCTCGCTGCTCAGGCGCCCGTCGTTGCGGGCCTGGAAGTAGTCGTCGAAGATGCGGTGGCGGTGCTGACGCT
>CAIQIL010000014.1 GCA_903871865.1 uncultured Burkholderiales bacterium | reverse complement strand
GGGATGCCGTTGCCCGAGTCCACCACGATCTTCAGCGGGCGGGCCAGCTTGCAGTCACCGATGATGCGCTGGGTGTACTCGGCCAGCACGTTCAGCTCGGTCAGGCCGCCGTTGCCTTGGGTGTAGTCCTCGGCTTCGATGCGCTGGCGCAGGCCCTGGATGTCGTCACCGTAGATGGCGCGGCCGGCCAGCACCATTTTGAAACCGTTGTAGTCCTTGGGGTTGTGGCTGCCCGTGACCTGGATGCCGCTGTGGCAACCGACATCACCGCGCGTGGCGGCCACGTAGTACAGCATGGGTGTGGTGACAGCGCCCAGGTCGATCACGTCGATGCCGGTGGCGCGCAGGCCACGGATCAGCGCCGCGCTCAGCGAAGGCCCGGAGATGCGACCGTCGCGACCGATGGCCACGGCCTTCTCGCCCAGCTTGAGCGCCTCGGTGCCAAAGGCACGGCCCAGGTGCTCGGCCACGGCTTCGTTCAAGGTCTGCCCGACGATGCCCCGGATGTCGTAGGCCTTGAAGATGGAAGCGGTGACTTGCATGGTGGTCCTTTGATGAAACGTCGTGTGTGCCAACACCAGATCGCTCCGCAGGCAAGGCCCGCAGCGTCCATGGGATGACAGCCTGCGATTGTAGAGATGCCCAGATGACAGTTCGTCCCGCGCAAGCCCCTCGGTCTGCGGGTGCGGGGGCCGCCAGCTATGATGGTTTTCACATGAATCCCAAAGACTTGCTGGCCATGATCGCGCTGGCCGCCATCTGGGGGGCGTCCTTCCTCTTCTTGAGGGTGGCGTCTCCTGCCCTGGGCCCCTTGGCGGTGGCCGCCGGTCGCGTCGGCCTCGCCACGGCCTTGCTGCTGCCGCTGGCCTGGCAGGCCGGACAGGGGCGCGCCATGCTCCTGGCCATGTGGCCGTTGGCGGCGTCCTCGCTGCTGTCCTGCGTGCTGCCCTTCCTGGCCCTGAGCCGCGCCGCGCAAACGCTGCCCGCTGGGTTGATGTCCATCCTGAACGCCGCCACGCCGATGTGGGGCGCCTTGGTGGGCTGGGCCTGGGCCGGCGAAAAGCTGGGGCGCGCCCGCATGCTGGGCCTGCTGGTCGGCATGGCCGGTGTGACCCTGCTGAGCGCCGATGCGTCCTCGGTCATGCCCAAGGGCCAGTGGCACGAAACCTTGCTGGCCTGCGCCCTGCTGATGGCCGGCACGCTGATGTACGCCATGTCGGTGCACTTCAACCAGCGCTTCCTGCCCGGCATGAGCCCCATGGCCATCAGCGCCGGCACCATGGGATGGGGCGGCGTCTGTTTGCTGGCACCCGCCTTGTGGGCAGGACCGATGCCGATGGCGCATACCGGCCTCGGTCAAGGCGCAGCCCCCGCGCTGTGGGCCGATGTGCCCCTGGCCGCCTGGGTCTCGCTGGCTGGGCTCGGCGTTCTGTGCACCGCCCTGGCCTATGTGATGTTCTTCCGGCTGATCCAGCGCATCGGGCCCAGCCGCGCGCTGACCGTCACCTTCCTGATCCCCGTGTTCGGCATGCTGTGGGGCGCTTTGTGGCTGGGCGAGGCCATCACGCCCACCATGCTGTTCAGCACGGGCGTCATCGCCTGGGGCACCTGGCTGTCGAACCGCCGGCCTGCCTTGCCGCCCGCCCCCGCTTTGTCCGCCACCACCCACACCTGACCGCGGAGTTCCCATGCCATCCGAACCCTTCAACGCCGCCACACCCGATGTCCGCTGGCATTGGGAAGATTTCCACGAGGGCCTGAGCCTGACCTTCGGCCCCAAGCGCGTCGAACGCGACGAGGTCGTCCGCTTCGCCACCGATTTCGACCCGCAACCCTTTCACCTGAGCGAGGAGGCGGGCAAGGCCTCGCTGTTCGGCGGGCTGGCGGCCAGCGGCTGGCACACGGCCGGCATGGTGATGCGGCTGATGTGCGACGGCTTCCTGCTGGATTCCAGCAGCCTGGGCTCGCCAGGGCTGGACAGCCTGAAGTGGCTCAAGCCGGTGATGGTGGGCGACGAGATCCGTGCACGCATGACCATCCTGGGCACACGCCCGATGAAGAGCAAGGCGCACGTCGGCCTGGTGCAGTCGCGCTGGGAAGCCATCAACCAGCGCGACGAGGTCGTGATGGTGATCGAGAGCTGGGCGATGTTCGGCCGGCGCAACGCGGCCACGGAAGGTCACGCTGCAGGGCTGTGACAGCATGCAAAAAAGCCCCGACGGCGCACCATCGGGGCTTTGCATTTTTGGCGGAGTGGACGGGACTCGAACCCGCGACCCCCGGCGTGACAGGCCGGTATTCTAACCAACTGAACTACCACTCCGCGTGGCTG
>CAIQIL010000013.1 GCA_903871865.1 uncultured Burkholderiales bacterium | reverse complement strand
GCCGTTGGGTTGCGCGTTCTTCCAGTGACACAGCCGGTACACCAGCGTCTTGGTCACGTCCTTGATCACCGCAAAACCCCCGGCCATGTCGCCATACAGCGTGCAGTAGCCGGTGGCCATCTCGCTCTTGTTGCCGGTGGTCAGCACGATGGCGCCGGTCTTGTTCGAGAGGGCCATCAACAGGGTGCCGCGGATGCGGGCCTGGATGTTTTCCTCGGTGGTGTCTTCAGACCGGCCCACGAAGAGCGGTGCCAGCGAGGTCTTGAAGGCCTCGAACTCGGGGGCGATGGCGATTTCGTCGTGGCGCACGCCGAGGCGCTCGGCCATGTCGCGCGCGTCGATCCAGGAGATGTCGGCCGTGTAGGGCGAAGGCATCATCACGGTGCGGACCTTGTCGGCGCCGAGAGCATCGACGGCGATCGCCAGCACCAGGGCCGAATCGATGCCGCCCGACAGGCCGATGATGGCGCCTGGGAAGCCGTTCTTGCCGAGGTAGTCGCGCACGCCCACCACCAGCGCTTGCCAGATCTCGGCTTCGGGCGACAGGGGCGCGGCCATGGGGCCGGCGACCTGCACGCCATGGGCACCGCTGGCCTGCAAGCGGACCTTCAGCACATCGGGCTCGAAACTGGGGGAGCGCGCCATGACGCGGCCAGCGCCGTCGACCGCGAAGGAGGCGCCGTCGAACACGACCTCGTCCTGGCCACCGACCAGGTGGGCGTACAGCAAGGGCAGGCCCAGGCCGCGCGCGCGCTCGCCCATGCGCAGCTCGCGCTCGGCGGACTTGCCAGCGTGGAAGGGCGAGGCGTTGAGCACGACCAGCGCCTGCGCGCCCAAAGCGGCAGCGGCTTGCGCGGGCTCGTCGAACCAGGCGTCTTCACAGACCAGCAGGCCGACGCGCCAGCCTTGCACGTCCACCACCACGGGGCCCAGCCCGGCTTCGCGCCCGCTGATGAAGTAGCGGCGTTCGTCAAAGACCTGGTAGTTGGGCAGCTCGCGCTTGGCGTAGGTGGCTTGCACGGTGCCGTCTTGCAGCACGCTGGCGGCATTGAGCAGGCGCGGCACCGACCAAGAGCGCGTGCGCTCGCCCGGGTGGTCCAGGCGCTGCGGGTGGCCCAGCACCAGGCTCAGGCCCGGCAGGTCGGCCAGCTCGCGGGCGATGAGCGCCACAGCGTCATCGCAGGCTTGCAGGAAGGCGGGGCGCAGCAGCAGGTCTTCCGGGGGGTAGCCGCACAGGGCCATTTCCGGCGTCACGACAAGTCGGGCACCATCGGCGTAGGCTAGGCGGGCCAGCGCGACGATGGCACGGGCGTTGCCCGCCAGGTCGCCCACGGTGGGGTTGAATTGCAGCAAGGCCACGTCCAGCGCCTGCGCCGTCGGCTTAACAAGCGATGGGGATGGCAGGGTCGCGGGACGGCTCACGGAAGACACGGCGTTCATGGACAAGGTTCAAACAATCGGCTCACCCATGGCGGGTGCGCAAGGTGACATGGTAGCGGGCTCGGCCCGGGTGCGCGATGACGTGCACATTGGATGGCACCGCGACTGGGGCGACATCCCCGCTTGCGATTGGGACGCCCTGCTCGCGGGCGTGGAAGGCGCGCGGCCTTTCCTGTGCCGCGACGTGCTCCAGGCCATGGTGGACAGCGGCAGCGCCTGCACCGGCACCGGCTGGCAGCCGCACGTGCTGACCGTGCGCGGGGCCGATGGCACGCTGCTGGGCGCTTGCCCGACCTTCGCCAAATCGCACTCCTACGGCGAGTACGTGTTCGACTGGGCCTGGGCCGACGCCCATGACCGCGCCCTCGCATCACACGGACACCATTACTTCCCCAAGCTGCTGGGCGCCGTGCCGTTTTCGCCGATCCCGGGACAACGCCTGCTGGTGCACCCGGGGCTGGACGCCGCGGCGCAGGTGGCCG
>CAIQIL010000012.1 GCA_903871865.1 uncultured Burkholderiales bacterium | reverse complement strand
GAGCGCTTTCGCAGCATCGACAAACTCCACCTGCGCGGTCGCAAGGAGCCGGTGCCCGTGCTGCGCATGGAGGCCCGCCGCTTCGGGGACACGCTCTCCACCGTCATCATGGACGCGCAGGAAACCGACATGCCCGACGGCATCCGCCTGAACTGGCTGGGCACCGAGCGCGTGTTCTCCACGGCCAGCATGCCCCTGGTCCTGGGCCGCAGCCCACAGGCTTCGTTTTGCGTGAGCGATTCGCGGGTGTCGCGTTCGCACGCCCGCATCGAGTCACACAGCGGTCACATCTACCTCAGCGACTTGAGCTACAACGGCACACACGTTCGCTTCGATGGGGACGATCAGGCCCTGACCCTGCGCCGCGGCACCTGCACCCTGCACGGCAGCGGCGTCATCAGCCTGGGCGCCCCCTCGACGGACCCCACCAGCACGCAAATCCGCTTCGATGTGCTGAGCTTCTCGGACACGCTGCCTCAGTGTTGATCGGGAGCGACGCCCGACGTTGACTGCGCTACATTCGACGACACGGCCAGTTGCCGAGAAGTCTTTCTGCATGACCTTCAGCGCAGTCCACCCGGATGAAGCGGAGCGCCTGGCGCTGCTCCAAAGCACACATTTGCTCCAGTCCGAGGGCACCGAGGGCGCTCAAGCCTTCCAGGCCCTGGCCAGGATGCTGGCCGGGCTCCTGCAGGTGCCAGCCACCGCGATCAACCTGATCGACAGCCACCAGGTGCGCTCGCTGGCGCGCACGGGCCTGGATTTGCCGCAGCTTCCGCGTGGCGATGCCCTTTGCACTCACGTGCTGCAAACGCAGCAGCCCTTGCGCGTGCGTGACCTGCGTGAGGACGCCCGCTTCCAGCACCTCGCCACCCATGCTGCGATGCAGGGCGTGGTGGCCTATGCCGGCGTGCCGCTGTGGGTCGAAGGCCAGGTACTGGGCACCGTGTGCGCTTTCGACACCCAGCCCCGCGGCTGGAGCGACGAAGCGCTGGCGCATCTGCAGGATGTGGCCACGGCGGCCTCCGAGATGCTGCGTGCGGCCGTGATCACCCACCGCGCACAGCACGCGGAAGAGCGCGTGCGCACCGCCAGCCTGGCGGGCAGCGACTGGCTGTGGGAAACCGACGCCAGCGGCAAGCTGACCTGGGTGTCTGGTGGGCTGCTGCAACACACAGGTCTGGAGCCGGAGACCGAAGTCGGCATGAAGGTCACCAGCGTCATCTCGCCACGCGACGATGAAACACGCGCCAGCTGGGACAGCTACCAGCAGGCCCGTGCCCGCCACGCGCCTTTCCAGGACATGGTCGCCGACCGCGACACCCCGCGCGGCCGCATCACTGTGAGCATCAGCGGCACGCCCATCTTCGGTGCGCAAGGCGAGTTCCAAGGCTACCGCGGGGCCAGCCGCGACATCACGCGCCAGCTGAATGCCGAGCAGGCCGCGCGCCACGCCGACCAGCTGCTGCGCAAGGCCATCGAAACCTTCCACATGAGCGTGGTCATCACCGACAGCAACGGCAT
>CAIQIL010000011.1 GCA_903871865.1 uncultured Burkholderiales bacterium | reverse complement strand
GTCATCCACACCGACTTCGAGAAGGGCTTCATCCGCGCCCAGACCATCGCTTTCGACGATTTCATCCAGTACAAGGGCGAAGCCGGTGCCAAGGATGCCGGCAAGATGCGCGCCGAAGGCAAGGACTACATCGTCAAGGATGGCGACGTGCTGAACTTCCTGTTCAACGTCTGATCCAGGTCTGAAGCAGGTCTGCGCCAGGGTCACCACCCGGGCGCAGGCGACACCAGGGGGGGCGGCTCAGCGGCAAGCGGGGTCGCCCCCTTCAGTTTTCCGGCAGGTCGGCCGATATGGCACGTGAGACCACTTTGTGGCCCCCCTCACTCCCCCACAGAGGACCGACATGGACACCCTGCAAGCCGTCGCCCCCCAGACCGCCACGCCAGCGCGCGCCGAGAGCGCCCCCGCCTCGTCCGGCTTCGGGATGCGCCAGAACACCACGCGCCAGGTGCGCCACGTGCCCGCAGGCCGTGAATACCTCACGTTCCGCCTGGGCACCGAAGAGTACGGCATCGACATCCTGAAGGTGCAGGAGATCCGTTCCTACGAGCCGCCCACCAAGATCGCCAACGCGCCCGCCTACCTCAAGGGCGTGGTGAACCTGCGCGGCGTGATCGTCCCGATCGTGGACCTGCGCGTGAAGTTCAACTGCGTCAACGACGACGGCCAGACCGACATCAACAGCTTCACCGTGGTGATCGTGCTGAACGTCAAGGGCCGCGTGGTCGGTGCCGTGGTGGATTCGGTCAGCGACGTGATGCAGCTGTCGGAGCAGATGATCCAGCCGGCGCCCGAGATGAGCGCCTCCATCGTGGACACGACCTACATCACCGGCATCGCCAACGTCAGCGACCGCCTGCTGATCCTGATGGACATCGAGTCGCTGATGGGCAGCGCCGAGATGGGCCTGATCAACAGCCTGACGCCCACCCAGCAGTGACCTTGCCTTGACCTTGCGGCCAGGGCGTCAGTCCAGTTGGCGCAAAGTCTGCGCCACCGGGCGTCCCAGCACGCCCCGCAGCGTCCACCAGCCGGCCACCCAGGCCAGCACGGCACCCACCGCGGCCCCGATCAAGGGCCACATCAGCGGGGGCTGCCAGGGGAAATCGAAGACCTTGGACGACAGGGCCCAGCCCACGCCCAAGGCCGCCACCGAAGCCAGCGTGCCCGACAGCGCGCCCAGGCCGATCAGCTCGAAGCGCTGCACCTGGGCCAGCAGCTTCTGCGTCGCCCCCAATGAGCGCAGGATGGCCCACTCCCGGGCGCGGCGTTCGCGCGAAGTCATCAGCCCGGCCATCAGCACGATGAGGCCCGCGGCCAGGGTGAAGACGAAGAGGAACTCGACCGCCGTGATCACCTGCGTCAGCACCGACTGCAGCTGCGCCAGCGTGGCCGAGACGTCCACCACCGTGACGTTGGGGAATTGCTGCACCAGCAGGCTGTCCAGCTTGGCGCCAGGCGGCATGCGGAAGGCCGTGATGTAGCTCACGGGCCACTCGGGCATCTGGCGGGACGGCGCCATCACGAAGAAATTGACGCGCATGGACGACCAGTCCACCTTGCGCAGGCTGGTGATGCGGCCCTCTTCGACGTGGCCGGCCATGTCGAAGCGCAGGCGGTCGCCCAGCTTCAGGCCCAGGGTCTTGGCCAGGCCCTCCTCGACGCTGTAGGCGCCGGCCTCTTCAGGCAGGTAGCGGCCCGACACCACCGTGTTGTGAACGGGTGCGCTGGCGGCGTGGCTGAGGTTGAACTCGCGGTCCAGCAGGCGCTGGGCGCGTTCCTCGGCGTAGTCCTTGGGCTGAACGGCTTTGCCATTGATGGCCACCAGGCGCGCGCGCGCCATGGGGTACCAGTCGAAATCCGCCACACCGGCTTCGCGCAGGGCGCGCTGGAAGGCATCGACCTGGTCGGGCTGGATGTTGATGACGAAGCGGTTGGGCGCGTCGGGCGGGGTCGCCGAACGCCAGCTGGCGATCAGGTCGGTGCTGATGAGCACCAGCAGCATCAGCGCCAGCAGGCCCACGCCCAGGGCACAGACCTGCACGATGGTGTGCCCCGGCTGGGCCGTGAGCTGGCGCGTGCCCAAGGTCCACCAGGTGGGCATGCGCCCGGCCAGGCGCTGGGCCAGCATGCGCAGGGCCTGCACGGCCAGGCCGCCCAGCACCGCGAAGGCCAGCATGGCACCGGCGAAACCGCCCAGGGCGATGCCGCCGAGCTGGATGTCGCGCGCCACGGCCATGAGCAGGCCCAGCAGGGCCGCCCCGCCGAGCAAGCCCATGCCCAGGGACAAGGGCCGCAACGCGCCCAGCTCGCGCCGCAAAACCCGCAGCGGCGGCACGCGCGCCAGCTGCAGCACGGGCGGCAGGCCAAAGCCCACGGTCAGCAAGACGCCCACGCCCAGCCCCAGGGCCACGGGTTGCAAACCGGCCGCGGGCAGGTCCACGCCCACCAGGCCGGCCAGCAAGTCCACGAACACCAGGTGGAAGGCCCAGCCCAGGCCCAGGCCCAGCACGCTGGCCAGCACACCCATGAACAGGAACTGCCAGGTGTAGGCCCAGGCCATGGTGCGCTGGGGCACGCCCAGGACGCGCAGCAAGGCGCAATCGTCCAGGCGGCGCTGGGCGAAATCGCGGGACACCAGCGCCACCGCCACGGCCGACAGCAAGGCCGCCAGCAGCGCCACCAGGCGCAGGAACAGGCCGGCGCGGTCGAGCGTGGCGCGCATCTCGGGGCGGCCTTGCTCCAGGGTCTCGACGCGCACCCCGCGCAGGGTGTTGGCCATGACCTGGCTGTCGAACACGAAGCGCGACAGCAGTTGCGCTTCAGCCCGCGCCACATCGCCCGAGGGGCGCTCGGCACCCGCCACCAGCAGGCGGTAGGTCACGCGGCTGGCCGGCTGGACGAGCTGGGTGGCTGGCAGGTCGGCCTCGCGGACCATCACGCGCGGCGAGAAGTTCATGAAGCCCGCACCACGGTCGGGCTCCGAGGCGATGACGGCGTCGATCACGAAGCTCGCCTCGCCCAGCCAGACGCGGTCGCCCACCTTCAGCTTGAGCCCCAGCAAGAGGCCCGGGTCCACCCAGGCGTGGCCAGACGGCGGCCCGCCGATGGCGCCAGGGCCGGTCGCTTGCACACTGCCATCGGCCGACAGGCGGCCCAGGGTGAGCCGACCGCGCAGCGGGTGCCCGGGGCTGACCGCCTTGATGGCCGCGAGCTTGGCCTCGCCACCTTGCTCGTCTGGCGCGCGGGCCATGCTGGCGAACACCGCCGTGCGGGCCGTGCGCAAGCCCACCGCGGTGGCGCGCTTGGCGAACTCGTCCGGCACGGGCTGGTCGGCCAGCACCACGGCATCGCCGCCCAGCAGCTGGGCCGCATCCCGGCTCAGGCCCCGCTCGATGCGGTCTGCGAAGAAGGCCACCGCCGTGAGCGCCGCCACCGCCAGCACCACCGCCAGCAAGAGGAAACGCATGCTGCCGGCCCGCAGGTCGCGCCGGGTCTGGATCAGGGCCCAGCGCCAGGCAGACACGGAGACAGCGGCAGAGGTGGTCGAGGTGGCAGGCAAGGAAGGACTGGGCGAGACCGGCATGTGGACCAAGGCGAGGGGACTTGCGCAAAGGGGAGGCACATGATGGCAGCTTTCGCGCACACTTGCCGCATGACTGCTGCTGAGCCTTCCACCCCGCTGCCCACGCTGTTCCTGTCCCACGGCTCCCCCATGATCGCCGTGGAGCCCCGGGAAGCGGGCCTCTTCATGCAAAGCCTGGGACAGCGCATCGACGCGCGCCATGGCAGGCCGCGCGCCATCGTGGCGATGTCACCGCACACCGCCACCCGCACGCCCTTCGTGCTGGGCGCGCCGACCCACCAGGCCATCCACGACTTTGGCGGCTTCCCCGAAGCCTTGTACGCGCTGCGCTACGACTCGCCGGGCGATGCGGCGCTGTCCCAGGACGTGGCCAAGCTGCTCCAGCAGGCGGGCATCGCCGCGACCTGGACGGCGCAAGGTGGCCTGGACCACGGCATCTGGACGCCCCTGATGCACCTCTACCCACAGGCCGATGTGCCGGTGGTGCCCGTGCCCCTGACGCCGCACGCCAGCCCGCAGCAGGTGTTCGACACGGGGCGGGCGCTGGCCTCCTTGCGCCACGAGGGCGTGCTGGTCATCGGCTCGGGCAGCCTGACCCACAACCTGCAGCGCTTCTTCCAGCGTCCCAGCCCGGCAGGCGCGGCCGAAGAACCCGATTGCGCCGAGTTCCGCGCCTGGGTGCAGCGAAAGGCCGAAGGCGGCCTCTGGCCCGAACTGCTGGACTACCGCCGCCTGGCGCCACACGCCGTGGCCATGCACCCGACCGACGAGCACTGGCTGCCCTTCTACTTCGCCGCAGGCGCCGCCAGCGAGGGCGATCAGCCCTGGCCCCTGGCCACGCGCCTGCATGGCAGCGTCACCCACGGCCACCTGGCGATGGACGCGTACGGATTTGGCGCAGGCGCCGGTCAGCTGGCCGAAGCCTGAGCGAACACCCGGAACACCCGGTTGAGGCCCGCCACCCATTCGGCCTTGCGCGCCTCGCTGACGAAGCTGGCTTCCAGGCTGTTGCGCGCCAGGGTGTAGGCCGCGGCCGCTCCGAGCGGGAGCGCCGCGAAAATGGCCAGGTAGTTCTGGTTGACGTAGCCCCCGAAGTAGGCCGGGTCGTCGGAATTGACCGTCACCTTCAGGCCGGCGGCCAGCAGCGCCGGGAGGTTGTGCTGGGCCAGGTCGGGGAACACGCACAGCTTGACGTTGGACAGCGGGCAAACGGTCAGCGGCACGCCCTCGCGGGCCAGGCGCGCCACCAGGGCCGCATCGTCCAGACAACGCACGCCGTGGTCGATGCGCTCCACGCGCAGCACGTCCAGGGCGCTCTCGATGTAGGCCGGGGGGCCCTCCTCGCCCGCATGGGCCACCAGGTGCAAGCCCAAGTCGCGGCAACGCGCGAACACCCGGGCGAACTTCTCGGGCGGGTGGCCGCGCTCGCTGGAATCCAGCCCGACGCCGATGAAGAGTTCGCGCAAAGGCAAGGCCTCGTCCAGCGTCTGCAGCGCCTCGTCTTCGCTGAGGTGGCGCAGAAAGCACATGATCAGCGCCGCGCTGACACCCAGTTCGCGCTCGGCACGGTCACAGGCCGACTTCAGCCCACGGACGACGACCTCGAAGGGCACGCCCCGCGCGGTGTGCGTCTGTGGGTCGAAGAACATCTCCACGTGCACCACGTGGTCGGCCTGCGCCTTGAGCAGGTAGTCCCAGGCCATGTCGTGGAAGTCCTGCTCGGTGCGCAGCACCGACGCGCCGGCGTAGTAGATGTCCAGGAAGCTTTGCAGGTCGGTGAAGGCGTAGGCCGCGCGCAGGGCCTCGACGCTGGCGTACGGCAGGCTGACGCCGTTGCGTTGCGCCAGCGCGAAGATGCGCTCGGGCTCCAGCGAGCCTTCGATGTGCAGGTGCAGCTCGGCCTTGGGCATGGCCTGCAGCAGCGCCGGGAGGCGCTCGGCGGGGATGACGGCGAGCTGTGCCGGGGTGGGGGCTGGGGTCGGGGCTGGGGTCGGTGCGGTCATGGGCAAATCTCAGTTGGATGAGGAACCGGGAACCGGCTCAGGCCGCCTCGGGCGCGCGCTCGGGCCGCTGGTGCGCCAGGCGCATCACCTCGGAAGGCAGGTGGTGCTTGAGCGTGTGGTCGGACCACACCTGGCGCCAGCGCCGCGCGCCGGGCAGGCCGTTGTAGAGCCCCAGGATGTGGCGGATCACCTGGTGCCAGCGCACCTCGCCGTGCGCCCAGCCCTTGGTGCGGGCCATCTCGCGCTCCACGTAGGCGACCATCTCGGCCTCGACGGCTTCGCGCGTGAGCGGCTCGCTGCGGGCCGGCTGGCCGAAGAAGAGCTCGTCCCACTCCGAGAGGATCCAGGGCGTGTGGTACGCCGCACGGCCCACCATGACGCCATCGAGCGCCACGCCGTCCAGCACGGCGCCGGGCTGCAGTTGCGCCAGGCTGGCGGCGTTGTCGGCCAGACCGCCGTTGAGCACGATGGTCAGCTGCGGGAAGTCCTGCTTGAGGCGGTGCACCACGTCGTAGCGCAGCGGCGGGATCTCGCGGTTTTCCTTGGGGCTCAGGCCTTTGAGCCAGGCATTGCGCGCGTGCACGATGAAGACTTGGCAACCCACGTCGGCCACGGTGCCCACGAAGTCCCGCACGAAGTCATAGGACTCGCCCTGGTCGATGCCGATGCGGTGCTTGACGGTGATGGGCACCTTCGCGTCACCGCCGACGGCATCGATCATGGCCTTGACGCAGTCGGCCACCAAGGTGGCCTCGTTCATCAGGCAGGCGCCGAAAGCGCCGCGCTGCACGCGCTCGCTGGGGCAACCGCAATTGAGGTTGACCTCGTCATAGCCCCATTGCTGGGCCAGCTTGGCGCAGTGGGCCAGATCGGCAGGCTCGCTGCCACCGAGCTGCAAAGCAACGGGGTGCTCGCGCTCGTCGTGATCCAGGAAACGGTGCATGCCGCCGTGCACGATGGCACCGGTGGTCAGCATCTCGGTGTAAAGCCGGGCGTGCGGACTCAGCAGGCGGTGGAAGTACCTGCAATGTCTGTCAGTCCAGTCGAGCATGGGCGCGACGCAGGCGCGCCAGGGGGACAAGGCTTCTTCAGGGGTCGAAACAACAGACACGGGCAAACGAACTTGGGAATATCGGATAACCGAGCTTAAGACAAATCAACAACACCCGGCTGGAAAATGCGGGCCCCTTCAAACTGGGGACTGATACACGCAGTTACTGCCCCCACAATGTGGAGAAAAGGGAGGTGTCAATGGCCTGCAAGCATATTGATGTGCAATTTGCACATGTTAATGGGGTGCATGACAAGCAGGCTTCATCACGGCGCCATGGCCCCATCTGCGCCCCAGGCATTCAAGCGCAGCCCAAACTGGCCGAAATGATCACGGAGAGCTTGCCCCACTTGCGCCTCACGCAAAAGCGCGCCCGATTCACCCTGGCGATTCGGGCACGGGGGCAATGAAATGAGCCACATTCAACATCCGCCAGGCATGTCAGCCACTGCATACCCAACGACGCCTCTGCCGTTTTGTCACATCCGCCAGGCACTGCGGCAGACTGCCGAGCGCCTGCCCGACGCCCTGGCGCTGGAAGGGCTGGGGGTGCGCTGGACTTACCAGACCCTGGCTGAGCATGTCTCGCAGCGGCACGACGCCTGGCTCGCCGCCGGCCTGCGCCCCGGGCAACGCCTGGGCATCGCGGCCACCCGCAGTGCGGACACCATCGTGTCCATCCTGGCGGCCATCGAGGCGGGCCTGGCTTACGTCCCGCTGGACCTGAGTTACCCCGCAGACCGCCTGC
>CAIQIL010000010.1 GCA_903871865.1 uncultured Burkholderiales bacterium | reverse complement strand
CCGCCGAGCGCGAACGCGGGTTGACCGATACCTCTTCGTCAGAGGGCTTGATGCGCGCCACCGCGTCCAGCATCAGCGGGCGCGGCTGCGCGAAGGGCACGCGGCGATCGACCTCTTCCCTGCTGTGGCGGGCGATGAAGGTCTTGACGATGCGGTCTTCCAGCGAGTGGAAGCTGATGACGGCCAGGCGGCCACCGGGCGCCAGCATCTGCAAGGCCGCGTCCAGCGCGTCTTCCAGCTCGCCCAATTCGCGGTTGACCTGGATGCGCAGCGCCTGGAAGGTGCGCGTGGCCGGGTCCTGGCCGAACTCACGGGTCTTCACGCAGCGCGCCACCAGGGCCTGCAGCTCGCCCGTGGTCTGCAGCGGATGGCCTTCGTCGCGGCGCGCCACGATGGCCCGCGCGATGGGGCCGGCAAAGCGCTCTTCGCCATAGGTGCGGATGACCTCGGCGATCTCCTCGACCGAAGCTTGCGCCAGGAAGTCGGCCGCGCTCATGCCCTGGGTCGTGTCCATGCGCATGTCCAGCGGCGCATCGAAGCGGAAGCTGAAACCGCGCTCGGGGTTGTCGATCTGCGGCGAGGACACGCCGATGTCCATGAGGATGCCGCTCACCTGCTCGCACCCCAGCTCGCGCAGCACCTCGCCCCAGGACGAGAACGGCGCGTGGACGATCTGGAAGCGCGGGTCGGTGATGGCGTTGGGGCCCTGCGTGGCGTGGGCAATGGCCTCGGGATCGCGGTCCAGCGCGATCAGGCGCGCTTCGGGGCCCAACTGGGACAGGATCAGGCGCGAGTGACCGCCACGGCCAAAGGTCGCATCGACGTAGATGCCATGGGGCTGCGGGCCGTCGGCCTCATCCCACAAGGCATCGACCGCCTCGCGCAGCAGGACGGTGTGGTGCTGCCAAGGTGCGTTCACCGTGCGTCCGATCAGAAGGTGAAGTCCTGCAGGGCATCGGGCATGGCCTGGGCCATGACTTCGGCTTCGTGCGCGGCGTAGCGCTCGGCATCCCACAACTCGAAGTGGCTGCCCATGCCCAGCAGCATGACGTCCTTGCTCAGGCCGGCGCCGGCGCGCAGCTCGGGCGAGACCAGCACGCGCGAGGTGGCGTCGATCTCGACGTCCATGGCATTGCCCAGGAAGATGCGCTTCCAGCCGGAGGCCGACATGGGCAGGGCCGCGACCTTGTCACGGAAGGTTTCCCAGGCCGGACGGGGGAAGACCATCAGGCAGCCCTCGGGGTGCTTGGTGAGGGTGAGCTGACCGCTGCACAAGGCGGCCAGGGCGTCACGATGGCGCGCCGGGACCGCCAGGCGGCCCTTGGCGTCCAGCGACAGCGCTGATGCACCTTGAAAGATCAGACTCACACAAAACCCCACGAATTTGCACTAAATCCCACTTTACCCGATCCACACCCCCGCAACAAGGTGGATGCGAAAAAAATGCCAATGAAATCAAAGACTTAGCGGCGATTTTCAGGGAAATGCACTCAAAAAAAGTCCTTATGAATCAAAGACCTGCAAAGGTGTCTGGAAGTGAACGTTGAGGAATTTCATCCCGTGAATCCGGGTTGACCCATCCCCAAAGTGCGCCACAGGCCGCAACAGCGGCCCCGTTCCGCGAAAAAGGCACACACCCAGCTGAGCTGCGTCAAAGCCAGTGCATTGCGAATCGTTCTCATTTGGGTCACAATGGGTCCATGAAGTCGCCACGACAGCCCCACCCGACCGCGCCGCGCGCCGCACAACACGGCGTCCACGCAGACACGACACCCGCGGTCACCACGCTGGACAAGCTGCCCGTGCGCGCCATGGCCACCATCCGCGAGGTGCAAACGGCCGGCCACGACGGTGGCGCCCTCAAACGCCGCCTGATGGAGCTGGGCTTCGTGCCGGGCGAGCGCGTCCAGGTGCTGCGCCGGGTGTTCTTCGGCCACGGCCCGCTGGCCGTGCGCGTGGGCACCAGCACCTTCGCCATGCGCAAGCTGGAGTCCTCGCTGATCGAAGTCGTGCTGGCCTGACGGCCACACCCTCAGGAGCGCCCCATGGCGACCGCGTCCCCCGACGTCATCCACCCGGCAAACCCGCTGGCCACCCCGCTCATCGCGCTGGTGGGCAACCCCAATTGCGGCAAGACCGCCCTGTTCAACCGCCTGACCGGCGCGCGCCAGAAAGTCGGCAACTACGCCGGCGTGACGGTGGAGCGCAAAGAAGGCCAGTTCATCTCGCCGCAAGGCCAGGGCTGGCGCGTGCTGGACTTGCCCGGCGCCTACAGCCTGCTGGCGGCCACACCCGACGAGGCCATCACCCGCGACGTGATCGCCGGCACGCGCGATGGCGAAGCCGCCCCGGTGGGCCTGGTCTGCGTGGTGGACGCCACCAACCTGCGCCTGAACCTGCGCATGGTGCTGGAGCTGCAAACCCTGGGCGTGCCCATGGTGCTGGCCATCAACATGATGGACCTGGCCGCGCGCCGCGGCATCCACATCGACACCGCCCGCCTGCAAGCCGAGCTCGGCATCCCCGTGGTCGAAGCCGTGGCCGTGCGCGCCGGGGGCGAACGCGCCCTGCTGGCCCAGCTCGACCAACTGGATTGGGCTGCCCTGCCCGCGCCCGATGCGCCCCGGCCCATGGCGCGCATCGCGCAAACGCCGGTCGAGGCCACGCACCGCCGCGTGGGCGAACTGCTGGCCACCTGCGTGACCATGCCCGACCACGCCTCGCCGCTGACCGCAAGGCTGGACCGCCACGTGCTGCACCCAGTGTTCGGGCCACTCATCCTGGCCGCGCTGATGTTCCTGGTCTTCCAGGCCGTGTTCAGCTGGGCGAAAGCGCCGATGGACTTCATCGACGCCAGCATGGGCATGCTGGGCGACCTGCTCAAGACGCACATGGCACCAGGGATGCTGCGGGACTTGCTCATCGACGGGGTCATCGGCGGCGCGGGCAGCGTGCTGGTGTTCCTGCCGCAGATCATCATCCTGTTCGGCTTCATCCTGGCCCTGGAAGATTCGGGCTACCTGCCGCGCGCGGCCTTCCTGCTCGACCGCGTCATGGCCAGCGTGGGCCTGTCGGGGCGCGCCTTCATCCCGCTGCTCTCCAGCTTTGCCTGCGCCGTGCCGGGCATCATGGCCACGCGCACCATCGCCGACCCGCGCGACCGCCTCGTCACCATCCTGATCGCGCCACTGATGACCTGCTCGGCGCGCCTGCCGGTGTACGCCATGCTGATCGCCGCCTTCATCCCCGACCGGCAGGT
>CAIQIL010000009.1 GCA_903871865.1 uncultured Burkholderiales bacterium | reverse complement strand
CGTTGGGCTCATAACCCAAAGGTCACAGGTTCAAATCCTGTCCCCGCAACCAACACGTCGCCTGCAAGCTCCGGTCTGCAGTGCACAGCAAAAAGCCACCCTCGGGTGGCTTTTTTGTTGCCTGTGCGCTGGCGTGGTGACGTTGCTGGCGTCGGCATGGCGCTCTCGGTGCGCCATGCCGAACCGCATCAGGCCAATGCCGGGTAGTCGGTGTAGCCGTGGGGGCCTTGGCCGCCGTACAGGGGGGCATCGGCGAACAGCTCGTTGAGCGGGGCGCCTTCCTGGAAGCGACGCACCAGGTCGGGGTTGGTGATCATGGCGCGGCCGAAGGAGACCAGGTCGGCGTGGCCGCTGGCGACAGCCTGCTCGGCCATGTCCTTGGTGTAGCCGTTGTTGACCATCCAAACGCCGCTGTAGAGCTTGCGCAGGGCGGCGTAGTCGAAGGGGGCGTTGTCGCGCGGGCCGCCCGTGGCGCCTTCAACGACGTGGATGTACACCGGGTGCAGCTTTTCCAGCTCGCGCACGACGTGCTCGAACAGCGGCTGTGGGTTGCTTTCGTTGGAGTCGTTGACGGGCGAGACGGGCGAGATGCGGATGCCGACCTTGCTGGCGCCGATTTCGCCGATCACGGCGGCCATCACTTCGAGCAGGAAGCGGGCGCGGTTCTCGATGCTGCCGCCGTAGGCGTCGGTGCGGTGGTTCGCGCCGTCGCGCAGGAAGGCGTCGAGCAGGTAGCCGTGGGCGCCGTGGATTTCGATGCCGTCAAAGCCGGCTTCGATGGCGTGGCGGGCGGCCGTGCGGAAGTCGTCCACGATGCCGGCGATCTCGGCCGTTTCCAGGGCGCGCGGTTCGGAGGTGTCCACGTAGCCGGCGCCGGGGATGTAGGTCTTGGCTTTGGCGCGGATGGCCGAGGGCGCGACCGGGGCTTTTTCACCCGGTTGGAAGGCGGTGTGCGACATGCGGCCGGTGTGCCACAGCTGCACGAAGATCTTGCCGCCCTTGGCGTGGACGGCGTCGGTCACTTTGCGCCAGCCGGCGATCTGCTCGGGCGTGTGCACGCCGGGCGTGGCCACGTAGCCTTGGGCCTGGGCCGACACCTGGGTGGCTTCGGCGATGATCAGGCCGACGCTGGCGCGCTGGGCGTAGTACTCGACGGTCATGGCGCCAGGCACATTGCCTTCTTCGGCGCGGTTGCGCGTCAGCGGGGCCATGGCCATGCGGTTGGACAGGGTGATGTCGCCGAGGCGAACGGGCTGGAAGAGGGATGCGGTCATGGCAAGCTCCAAAGCGGGTGAGGAAGGGTGCGCCAGGGTGGGGCGCGGGGGGTTGAGGCGGGTCAAATGCCTGCGTCAGCGCGGGTCGGCTGGGCGAGCAGGTGGTCGATCAGCAGGTGGGTGGTCTGCTGGAGCGGGTCGGTGGATTGCGCGATCTTCATGCGCAGCAAGGCGCCTTCCCAGGCATCCCAGAACAGGGCCGACAGCACGGCGGCGTCGACGTCACGGCGCACGCTGCCTTCTTGCTGGGCGCGGGCGATGAGCTCGGCCAGGCGAACGCGCCAGGCGTCCATGCAAGCCTGCAGCACGGCGCGGCAGCTGGCGCTGGATTCGGCCACTTCGGCGGCGAAGTTGCCCACCAGGCAGCCCTGGCATTGGGTGTTGCCGTGGTGCGCGATGAAGCGCGTGAAGGTGTGGCGGATGGCGCCCAGCGCGTCGGGTGGTGCGTCGGCCAGGCATTGCGCCCAGGCTTGGTCCACCCAGGCCGCGTAGTTGCGGATGATCTGGGCGGCGAAGGCGTCTTTGCTGTCGAAGTGGTTGTAGAACGAGCCTTTGGGCACGCCAGCCTGGTCCGTGATCTGCTGGATGCCGGTGGCGTTGTAGCCAAAGCGGGTGAACAGCAGGTAGCCGGCCTCGGCGAGGCGGCGCGGGATGTCGGTCTTGTCGGCGGTACGGGGCATGGGCAAAGAATATGACCAGTCGTCTTGAAGCGTCAGGCGGGAAATCCATGCCCTGCCAAAGCGTGCGGGATTGGACCTGGATCAAGACAGCCGCGCGTCGATGTGGCAACACCCGCGCACGCGCCGGGCAGGCCATATGCTTGTCACACCGCCGCCTGACGATGGGCTGCACGCGATGTCCCCCAGCCTGAACCGCCAGCCCGAACTTGCAGAAACCGCTGAACTTGCCATGAGCGCCTTGACCAACCTGACTTTCGACCAGATCGACATCGGCGCCTCGCTGGTGATCCACCACACGGTGACGCGCCACGAGGTGGAGCTGATGGCCCTGGTGTCGGGCGAGGCCAACCCCTTCGCGCCCCGCGACGGCGCAGAGGCCGGGGATGGCCCGGTGTGCGAGGGCGTGAGCGCCGAGGCGCTGGTCCACGGCATGCTCAAGCGCCAGCTGCCCGGGCCCGGCACCGTCATCCTCTCGCACCAGTTGGTGTACGGCGGCACGGCCCGCATGGGCGATGCGCTGATGGCCACGGTCACGGTGGTGGAGAAACAAGCGCCCGACCAACTGACCTTCGATTGCCAGGTGCGCCACGCCGACGCCCTCTTGCTCAGTGGCGCGATCACGGTGCGGGCGCCG
>CAIQIL010000008.1 GCA_903871865.1 uncultured Burkholderiales bacterium | reverse complement strand
TCGTGCAAGCCTTGCTGGACAGCCTCACCCAGGCCACCGATGCCGCCGACTTCCGCGCCAGCTGGCAACGCCTGTCCGAGCATTTCCACTCCCTCTTCACTACTGAGGCCAGCATTGATGCGCTCAAGCAGACGGTGTTGCAGTTGGCGGTGATGGGAGAGTTGGTGCAGCAAGATCCTGCTGACGAATCTCCACTGGTGCTACTCGAACGTATCGCTGATGAAGTCGCCCAAGAGGCGGTGTCTACCGGTTCGAAAAAGTTGCGGACATACACAAAAGTCGAACCATCGGAGCAGTATCTAGCTACCCCATCATCTTGGGTGTGGACTCGGCTTGGATCTCAAGTCTTGAGCAGCGGCGCCGGTTGGAGCCCGAGTTGTGAAGCGCGACCGCGCGTGAATGGCGAGTGGGGCGTTCTCAAAGTCAGCGCAGTGTCTTGGGGTGAGTTTCGACCGGAAGAGAATAAGGCGCTCCCAGCAACCCTTGAGGCCCGGCCTGAGCATGAGGTGCAAGCTGGCGACTTCCTTGTTTCACGAGCCAACACCGCTGAGCTTGTTGCCCGCAGCGTAGTGGTTGAATCACCACCCACGAGATTGATGCTGAGCGACAAAATCGTACGGTTCAGATTGACCGAACACTGCGATAGGCGTTACATCAATTTGGTGAATTCATCGCCGTTCTCTCGACGTTACTACGGTCTGATGGCGGGAGGAACGAGCGGTTCGATGAAGAACGTGACACGGGAACAGATCCTGAATCTTCCAATACCGCTCCCCCCCCTCGCAGAACAACACCGCATCGTCGCCAAAGTCGATGAACTGATGGCCCTGTGCGACCAGCTCAGGGCCCAACTGGCCGAAGCCCGTCAGCAACACGCCCAACTCGCCACCGCGCTCGTCGAGCAAGCCGTGGCTTAGGAGCGCCCCATGCCCATCCAGCACGCCATCTGGCAAGTCGGCCAACAACCCACGCAACTCACGGGCGGCAAGCTCGCGAGCGAGGCTTTGCTGGAAGACATGATCGTGCGGGCACCACACATCCTCTCGCCAGAGTGGATGCTCATTGGCCGGCAAGAAATCACAGCCCACGGTGGCCGGATCGACCTGCTGGCCATCGCGCCCGATGGCTCGCTGGTGCTGGTCGAGCTCAAGCGCGACCGCACCCCGCGCGAAATCGTGGCCCAAGCGCTGGACTACGCCTCATGGGTGGCTGAGCTGGAGGCCGATCGCATCACGCAGATCTACAGCCGGTTCAAGCCAGGCCAAAGCCTGGAGGCCGACTTCCAGCAGCGCTTTGGCGCCGCCCTGGATGAAGACAGCCTCAACCATGCGCACCAGATCATCATCGTGGCCGCTGAGCTGGACCCTTCCACCGAGCGCATCGTTCAATACCTGAATGCCCGTGACATCGCCATCAACGTGCTGTTCTTCCAGGTCTTTGAGCATGGCGGGCAGCAGTTGCTCAGCCGCGCCTGGCTGATCGACCCCAGCGAGACCCAGGCCAATGCGGCCACCACGGTCAGCAGCAAGGGCAGCATGGGTGACAGGGAGCCCTGGAACGGTGAGTTCTACGTGTCATTCGGGGACGAGGCCAGCCGCAGCTGGGAAAACGCCAGGCAGTTCGGCTTCATCAGCGCGGGGGGTGGGGCCTGGTACAGCAAGACGCTCAAGCAGCTCTCGCCTGGTGACCGCGTGTGGGTGAACTTGCCCAAGCGCGGCTATGTGGGCGTGGGCGAAGTGACCCAGGCTGTGCAGCCTGCCAGCACCTTCACCGTGGACACGGCGGCAGGCGAGCGCTTGGCCATCGATGTTCTGAAGCATGGCGCCACCTACAAGGCTCGCGTTGATGACCCCGAGTTGAGCGAGTACTTCGTTCGGGTGAAGTGGCTGCACACGGTGCCATTGCAGCAGGCCTTCAATGAGCTGGGGCTGTTTGGCAACCAGAACACGGTGTGCCAGCCCACCACGCCCAAGTGGCGACACACGGTGGAGCGGTTGAAAACCGCTTTCAACATCAAGGCCTGAGCCGGCTCCTTCCCGCATGCCGCAGCGCATCTACATCAGCGACACCAACATCTGGATCGACTTTGGTCGCGCCAACCTGCTGGACGCCTTGTTCGCGCTGCCCTTCACCTTCGTCAGCACCGACTTCGTGGTGACCGAGCTGACGCATCCAGACCCCGATGGGCTTGTCGCTCGCGGCCTAGTTGTGCAGGGACTGAGCGAAGCCGAGGTCAACAGCCTGTTTGGGCTGATGGCTGAACACAGTAACAGTTCATTGGCCGACGTGTCCTGCTACCTCGTCGCTAAAGCACAAGGCCACCCCTTGCTCACTGGCGACGGTCGCTTGCGCAAGCAGGCCGTCAAAGATGGGCTACAGGTTCACGGTGCGCTTTGGTTGCTGGATGAGTTGATCAGCCATGCCGTGATCAAGCCCGCGAGGGCCGCATTGGCGCTTCAAACCATGCTGGATCAAGGCGCGCGCCTGCCGTCACAGGAGTGCGCACAGCGCCTTGCCAAGTGGCGCGCGTGAGGGGCCGTACAACCGTTCAGTGAGGCAGTCGGGTCAGACCAGGGTCAAGCTCGGTCACTGAGCAACGCATCAGCTCAGCTGCACGCGGCAGGCTGATCAAGTCTTCAGCCAGTGCGCGGTACACCATCGACTCGAACCGGCGCGGCTGCTCGGGCAGCAGGGGCTCAGGCTCGCTCTTGCGCCAACCATTCGTGCTGAACTGGATGTTCATGCCTTGGTACCCGGCATCGGTCAGCAAGCTCAGGTCTTTCAAGCGACGCAAGGCCAAGGCCATCGAGATGCCATGGCGGCGCTTGGCGTTCAACAGCTCAGCGGCCAGCACGCGGCTGCGGTGGTGCACACCGAACTCGGCCAGCACCCTGGCTTGCGGGTACAAAAAGGCGCCCGCAAAGCGGTTGCAGCAGGCTTCTTTGTCCTTTTCAGGCATGCCGTCAGGCAAGGCCATCACCCAATGGCCCAGCTCATGGGCTGCCGTGAAGCGCAAGCGCTCACCGGGCCGGTTCTGGTTCAACGCGATCAGCACATGGCTTTCATCTTCGGTGGCAGCGCATGCGCCATCAAAGCCGTCCTGCTCGTTCAGCAAGGCCACCTTGATGCCGTGCTCCTCCAGCAGCTCCGTGAAGTGGGCAATGGCATCACCCCCCAGGTTCCAACGGGCGCGCAGGCTTTCAGCGGCAGCCTCAGCCTCGCCAATGCTGTTGACGACCAATGATCGAGGCTGCTCCAGGGCCGTCGTCTCCCCGTCGGCCTCGAAGCAGCGCTCCAGGCTGATGTAACGCTCCAGGTGGTCGCGCATCTGCTCGCCAACCTGGTCTTGGCGCTTTTGCGGCATGCTGGCCAGCTTGCGGAATTCCAGCGGGGCCAGCTGCACGGCATCTGGCCGGAAGAAGTACTCTGGCTTGACCTCCAGGGCCTTTGCCAACTGGAGCAAGCGCGTGGAGTTGGGCTTGGCGGTGCCCTTCTCGAACTTGCTCAAGCCTTGTTTGCTAATGTCGCCCACGCGCTGCGCGACGGCATCCAGACTGAGCCCCCGCAACAGGCGTGCACGACGGATTCGATCGTGAATCATGTTGCACCCCCTTGGTTGACAAAGTTTATGTCACAACTGTGGTTGTCAACCAAGCATTTCAGGCGGATTTGTCAGGAATTCCCTGGGATAGGTGGGTTCGGCCGAGCAGCGGCAGGCCGCCCCTGTCCAGATGGTGGAGGGGCGTCGCATCTGCGAACCTTCATTCCTGGACATCTGCCCGCAGGGACGAGAGGAACTCTTCCCCGAAGCCAAGGTTGAGCGGATTTTTCAAATCTTGGAAGAATTCAAGATTCGAGCTGTGGCGTGACTGCCGACGCGCGGGCTGCGCCCCAGTCCATGCATCCAGCAGCGTTCAGGTCTTTAGCCTCGAAAACAAACGCCCGGTCAAGCCGGGCGTTTAAATCACGTGTTTTCTCAGCTTATGGGCGCATTCTTCTCAACTTATGAGGCGCCCTACACCACCCTCAAACGTCGATGTTCGCCGCCCGCAACGCGTTGCTCTCGATGAACTCGCGGCGCGGTTCCACCTCGTCGCCCATCAGCATCATGAAGACCTTGTCGGCCTCGATGGCGTCCTCGATCTGCACGCGCAACAGGCGGCGCACGGTCGGGTCCATCGTGGTCTCCCACAGCTGCGCGGGGTTCATCTCGCCCAAGCCCTTGTAGCGCTGGCGGCCCACGCTGTTCTCAGCCTGGGTGATGAGCCAGGCCATGGCGGCGCGGAAGTCCACCACCTTCTGTTCCTTGGCCTTTTCGCCTTCGCCACGGCGCACCAGGGCGTCCGAGGTCAGCAGGCCGTTGAAGGTCGTGCCGGCCTTGCTCAGCGCTTCGTAGTCGGCGCCATGCACGAAGTCGGCATTGAGGATGCTGTACTTGGTGTTGCCGTGGAAGATGCGGCTGATGCGCAGGATCTGCTTGTCCGTGCGCGGGTCCAGCTCGGCCGTGACCTCGGCGTTGTGCAGCGCGGCCTTCAGCGCCGCAGCGCTGGCCTCGGCGGCTTCCTGGGTGTCAAGGTTCAGCGTCAGGCCGTTGGCAATCGCGCGCAAGGCCTCGATGTCCATCCAGTTGCCCAGGCGCTCGACCACGCTGTTGGCGGTCACGTAGGCCCGGGCCAGCTCCTGCAGGGCCTCGCCGGTGATGGCCGGCTTGCCTTGGCCAGGCTCGACCACAGCGCCGTCCAGCGCCACCTTCATCAGGTACTCGTCCAGCGCGTGGGCGTCCTTGAGGTACTGCTCCTGCTTGCCGTGCTTGACCTTGTAAAGCGGCGGTTGGGCGATGTAGATGTGGCCGCGCTCGACCAGCTCCGGCATCTGGCGGAAGAAGAAGGTCAGCAACAGCGTGCGGATGTGGGCGCCGTCCACGTCCGCGTCGGTCATGATGATGATGCGGTGGTAGCGC
>CAIQIL010000007.1 GCA_903871865.1 uncultured Burkholderiales bacterium | reverse complement strand
TGCTGGCCCAGGCCAAGATCACCGCCAATCAGGCCGCCGAGCGCTTCAAGGCCAACCGGGCCGCCCTGCACATCGATGGCCGCGACTGGATCAGCCTGTTCCCCGACTTCGCCCAGGTGGGCAACAAGCCGGCCGAGGACTTCGACGCCGTGCTGCAGCTGCGCATCGGCAAGCACCAGGAAGCCGAGCGCCTGGCCGAAGAGGCCCGCCAGCGCGCGGCCGCACAGGCCCAGGCTGCCATCCAGCAGGCCGCCACCCCTGCGGTGCAGCCACCCGCCCCCGCTCCGACTGTCCAGGCCGCCGCCCCCGCGCCGACCGTGTCCCCGATGGTGCCCGTGGCCGTGCCCAAGCCTGCGGCCAACGAGGCCGCCACGGTGAAGCTGGGCGAGATCTGCACCAACGTCGGATCCGGCTTTTCGATGACTGCCGTGTTCGTCGAGCAGGTCCTGGGCGTGCCCCCGGCCAAGGTCGACAAGGCCGCGCGCCTGTACACGCCCACCGACGAGCGCCGCATCTACGCGGCCCTGCGTGACCACCTCGACGGGCTGCTGATGAAGCAGGCGGCCTGACCACCTTCCCGCCACACGCCACACCTCCAAGGCGCCCACCATGCCCCGCGAATACACCCCCTCGACCGACTGCACCGACCTGACGCGCCCGCCCATCGCCCTGCAGCCCGTGACCAGCAACCAGATCCGCGCCGTGGGCTACGACCACGACAGCCGCACCTTGGCTGTGTCGTCCACCCTTGGCGCTGGCAACGTTTACCACTACCCCGAAGTCGAGCCGGAGACGGCCTGCGGCTTCTTCATGGCCGACAGCCTGGGCCGCCACTTCGGTGAGCACATCGCCAAGTTGCCGAGCCTGAAGTACGGCCCCGAGCTGGCCGCCCAGGCCTGAACCCTTTACGGGCGCCCGACCCCCTCCTGGGGTGCCGGTTAGCACCAAGGGCGCCCACTCACACACCACATCGACACACGAGACACAACGATGAGCAACCACAAAAACACCCTTGCCATGACGGCCACCACCATCGGCGCCGACCTGCTGCAGGCCCTGGTGCAGGAGGTGAAGCTGCTGCCCGACGTGTGGCCCAAGATGAGCAAGGCCAAGCAGGACGACGTCATCGAACGCCTGCGCAAGCGCGTGATCCATAACGTGCAGATGGCCACGCACCTGATCGCCAGCGACGGCCGCGTGACCGTGGTGGCCGAGCTGGAGCAGATCACGGTGAAGGACGGCATCAAGGCCGTCCTGACCATGTCCAAGAACGACCCCAACCGCCACGGCCTGATCGACTGCCAGGGCAAGACGGTGCTGATCGCCCTGGCTGATGCCGAGGCCCACATGGGCGAAGTGGCGGCGGTGCGCGGCGAGGAAGACCAGCGCGCCATGGACCTGGGCCACGAGTACGACCCCAACGGCGACGGCAAGGGTATGGACGGCGGTCAGCCTGGCCCGGGCGATGACGTCAGCGACGCACGCATCCTGAGCCTGACCGATGGCCCGCTGGACTCGGAGCTGGAAGGCGCCTATCAGGACGGCTACCAGGCTTACCTGGAAGGCAAGCAGAAGAGCGACTGCCCCGTGATGCGCCACGAGCTGGTGGCTCGCTGGACGGCTGGCTGGGAAGCTGCCAAGGCGATCAGCGAAGACGGCGACGACAACGAAGACCCGAGCGCGGCCACGGGTGACGGCGGTGCTGCATGACCCGGTACGCCTACCCCTACGGCTCGTTCTGCGTCGAGCAGATCCCCAACCAGCCCCAGGTCGCGCACTGCCACAGCTTCTTCGTGCGCGCTGACCAGCGCGGCCAGGGCCTGGGCAAGCGCCTCAAGCAGGAGCAGTGCCGCGTGCTGGCAGCCATGGGCTTCGACTTCGCCACGTGCACCACCGCGGGCGACAACGTGCGCCAGCACCGCGTGCTGGTGTCGTGCGGCTGGCAGCGTCTGACCGAGTTCGTCAACTCCAACACCGGCGGCACCACGGTGATGTGGGGCTGGACCGTGCAGCGGGACATGGCGATGCGGGAGGCGGCGTGATCGGAAACCAATTCCTCCTCCCCGTGCACGATGAGCTGGTGGTCGACCTGTTCGCCGGTGGCGGCGGGGCGAGCACCGGCATCGAGCAGGCGATCGGCCGGCATGTCGACATCGCCATCAACCATGCGGCCGATGCCGTCGCGCTGCACCAGGCGAACCACCCGCAGACGCTGCACTTCGTCAGCGACGTGTTCGAGGTGGACCCGCTGGTGGTGGCCGATGGCCGTCCGGTGGGGCTGCTGTGGGCCTCGCCCGACTGCAAGCACTTCTCGAAAGCGAAGGGCGGCAAGCCGGTGTCGAAGAACATCCGCAGCCTGGCCTGGGTCGTGGTCAAGTGGGCCAAGCTGGTGCGCCCCCGCGTGATCTGCCTGGAAAACGTCGAAGAGTTCCAGACCTGGGGCCCGGTGCTGAAAGACGGCCGGCCATGCCCCGAGCGCAAGGGCCGCACGTTCGCCCGCTGGAAGCAAGCCCTGGAGGGCCTGGGCTACCGCGTCGAGCACCGCGAGCTGCGCGCCTGCGACTACGGCGCCCCGACCATCCGCAAGCGCCTGTTCCTGGTGGCGCGCTGCGATGGCATGCCCATCGTCTGGCCTGCCCAGACCCATGCCGAGAAGCCCGCGCGGGGCTCAGGCCTGAAGCCCTGGCGAACCGCAGCAGAGTGCATCGACTGGAGCCTGCCGTGCCCGTCGATCTTCGAGCGCGAGCGCCCCCTGGCCGATGCCACCCTGCGGCGCATCGCGCACGGCGTCATGCGCTACGTCGTCAACGCCGCCGAGCCCTACGTGGTCCGCATCGGCCAAACGGGCCATGGTGACAGCGGCAAGGTGCGCAGCATGCGTGAGCCGGTGTCGACCATCACCACCAAGGCCGAGCACCTGCTGTGCAGTCCGACGCTGGTTCAGACCGGCTACGGTGAGCGCGAGGGCCAGGCGCCGCGCGCCCCGGGCCTGCACAAGCCGCTGGGCACGGTGGTGGCCGGTGCGTCGAAGCACGCCCTGGTGACGGCCTTCCTGGCCAAGCACTACACCGGCGTGGTGGGCAGCGACCTGACGGACCCCATCGGCACCGTGACCAGCGTGGACCACCACAGCCTGGTAGCGCCACTGCTGGTGGACTCGGCCCACAGCGATGTGTCGCCGTCCGGGGTCAAGCGCTGGTCCCACGGCAACCGCGAGATCACCAAGCCAGCGCAGACGGTGGTGGCCAGCGGTGGCAATGCCGCAGTCGTGAACGCCTTCCTGACCGCGTACTACGGCAGCGACCAGGACACGCCCCTCGATGACCCGCTGCACACCGTGACCACCAAGCCCCGCTTCGGCCTGGTGACCGTGGCAGGCCAGCAGTACGAGATCGCCGACATCGGCATGCGCATGCTGCAGCCCCGCGAGCTGTACCGCGCGCAGGGCTTCCCCGACACCTACATCATCGACCGCGGCGCCGATGGCCGCAGCCTGCCCAAGGACGCCCAGGTCCGCATGTGCGGCAACAGCGTCTGCCCGCCACTGGCCCGGGCCCTGGTCGAGGCGAACTACAGCGAGCGCCAAGCGCAAAGGAAAGCAGCATGACCAAGCCCCCCGCAATGCATGACCTGCAACCGGCAGAGGTGTCGGATGAGTTGGCCATCTTTGAGGTTTTCCAAGAGGGCTATTGGGCGCGAAGCACCTACAACGACTCTGAGACCAGCGACCTGCAAGAAGAGTGGGGCAAGTCCACAGCAAAGGCCCGAAC
>CAIQIL010000006.1 GCA_903871865.1 uncultured Burkholderiales bacterium | reverse complement strand
GCGCCATGTGGGTGGACATGGCCGCCACCGGTGTGGATATCCTGATTTCCGCGCCGCAAAAAGGCTGGAGCAGCTCACCGTGCTGCGCCATGGTCATGCTCAGCGAGCGCGCCCGCCAGGCCATCGACGCCACGCAGAGCACCACCTTCGCCATGGACCTCAAGAAGTGGCTGCAGATCATGGAGACCTACGAGGGCGGCGGCCACGCCTACCACTCCACCATGCCCACCGACGCCCTGCTGCGCCTGCGCGACGCCATGGCCGAAACCGAGGCCTATGGCTACGAGAAGGTGCGCCAGGAGCAGATCGCCCTGGGCCGCCAGGTGCGCGAACTGGTGGTGCGCCACGGCTACCCCAGCGTCGCCGCCGAGGGCTTCCAGGCGCCTGGCGTGGTCGTGAGCTACACCACCGACCCCGACGTCCAGAACAGCAAGAAATTCCTGGCGCTCGGCCTGCAGACCGCCGCGGGCGTGCCCCTGCAGTGCGACGAGCCGGCCGATTTCCGCAGCTTCCGCATCGGCCTGTTCGGCCTGGAAAAGTGGCACCACGTGGAGCGCACCGTGCAGCAGCTGGCGCATGCGCTCGAAGCCGTGGCGGCGCCCAAGCCTTGATGCCAGCCTGACGCAGGCGCCGGCCAGCGTCAACGCGTGACGCGGTGCCCGGCCGCCGACCGGGTGTTCCTCCGGATGCCCGGGCTGCGGCGTCGGCGTAAGGTCTGTCCATCGACCCCTGCGAAGGAGGATCCATGGGCGTGGCCAGCCGTTTGTCCCAGCACCACCTGGTGTCCCGCCGCCGCGTGACGCGGCGCAAGCCTGTCGTGCGGCGCAAGCTCGCCTGGAGCGATGCCATCGGTTCGCCCGCCGATGCGGTGCTGCCTGCAGCCCTGCCCGAGCCCAACGCCGATGGCCTGGCGCCCCTGGGCTTTGACGCCCCGCCAGTGCCCAGCGCCCTGGACCTGCCCCTGACGACGCTCCGCTTCAGCGACCCGCTGCGCTGGCTGGCCGCGGGCTGGCAAGACTTCCGCCGCGCGCCCCACATCGGCCTGTTCTTCGGCATGTGCTTCGTGCTGATGGGCTGGGCCCTGGTGGGCACCTTCCGCCGCGCACCCGAATACACCCTGGCGCTGTCCGCAGGTTTCCTGCTGATGGGCCCCTTCCTGTGCCTGGGTCTCTACCACGCCAGCCGCGAGCTGGAAGGGGGGCACCGACCGGGCTTTGGGGCGGCCCTGACGGCGTGGCGGCAAAGTGGTGCGCAACTGGCCATCTTCGCGGCCGTGCTGTTGGTGCTGGAGATGCTCTGGGGCCGCGCGGCCATGATCGTCTTCGCCATCAGCCTCGACGGTGTGCCCGATTTCAGCCAGCCGCTGGCCAGCTTCCTCACCGAGGAATACATCACCTTCGCCGTGGTCTACACCCTGGTCGGCGCCGTGTTCGCCGGCCTCATCTACGCCATCAGCGTCGTCAGCATGCCCTTGCTGCTGGACCGCCAGGTCGATGCCGTCTCCGCCGGCCTCTTGAGCATGCGCCTGGTGCTCACGCAGACCGGGGTGATGCTGTGGTGGGCGGCGCTGATCGCAGGGCTCACCCTGCTGGCGCTCTTGCCCGGTTTCCTGGGCCTGCTGCTGGTCGGCCCGGTGCTGGGCCACGCGTCTTGGCACGCCTACCGGGCCGCGGTGCCGCGTTGAATGCGTTCCGAAACCACCTGAATGAGGGGGGGTGTGATCTCTGAGTGAAACTCCGCGCCCTCGGCGGGCGTAGTGGTGGGCAAGCGGTGCGAACACAAGCGTGCCGGCATTGAAAGGGTGCGCCTCGCACCCATGACCGACCCACCAGGAGTTCCAGATGATCAAGCATTCCCTCATCGCCTCGGCCCTCGCCCTGGCTTCCCTGGGCGCACAGGCCGAAACCCTGTACGCACTGACCACCGACAACCAGCTCATCACCCTCGACAGCGCCGCGCCCACCATGGGCTCGGCCGTGTCGATCACGGGCCTGGGCGCCAGCGAGCGCCTGCTCGGCCTGGACCTGCGCCCCAGCAACGGTTTGCTCTACAGCATCAGCAGCGCCGGCAAGCTGTACACCCTGGGCACCGACGGCCAGGCGTCTTTCGTGGCGACCCTGAGCACCCCGATCACCGGCAGCGTCGGCTTTGACTTCAACCCGGTGGCCGATCTGAACGGTGCAGCTTCCCTGCGCGTGATCACCTCCGGCGGCAGCAACTACGCCGTCAACGCCAACACCGGCGCCGTGGCCACGCAAACCGCGGTGACCGCTTCTGGTTCGACCGCCAAGCTCGCCCTGACCGGTGCCGCCTACGCTGACAACGACGCCGATCTGGCCACCACGGCCGTCAAGCTCTACGCCATCGACACGGCTTCCAACGGCCTGTATTTCACCGGCGGCCCCGGTGGTGGCGTTTACAGCCGCGTGCGTGACCTGGGCGCCAGCAGCCTGAGCGTGTTCGGCTTCGACATCTCGCGCTCCGGCGCGGCCTTCGCCGGCTTCACCTCGGCCGACGGCTACAGCGGCCTGTACGCACTGGGCCTGGCCGCAGACGGCCAAACCACCTACCTCGGTGACTTCGGCATCAACGGCAACACCGCCATCGCACCCGTCGTCGGCCTGACCGCCGCCGTGCCCGAGCCCACCTCGGTCGCGCTGATGCTGGCCGGCTTGGGGCTGATGGGCTTGGTGATGCGCCGCCGCCAAGCCTGACGCGACATCCTCCTCCAGCCCCCTCGCCGGGGCTGATCGCGACCTGCCACTGCGTTCACAGCGCATGGCAGGTTTTTTCATGAATAACCATTAAGTTGTGCGTGCAACGGAATGCATTGCCGCCATTTTGACGACGGATCAAAACCGATATCCTGGTGATTCTTCTTCGTGTATAGCCCGAATGGGTTAACAAATGCGGGGTGTGTGACCTGAGCCTGCCACGGCCGCTGGCTAAGCTCGATGGCAACCCGGTGATGGTCTGGCTGCCGCCAACCAGGCCGATGTTCCTGCCCCAGCCTTCATGGAGTCCCCAGATGTTCAAGCCCTCTCTCATCGCCGCGGCCCTGTCCCTTGTCGCCTTTGGCGCCCACGCCGAGGGCATGCTCGCCCTGACCAACAAGAACCAACTGGTCCAGTTCGACAGTGGGAATACCACCGCCGGCACCGTCATCGACATCACGGGTTTGAACTTGGCGGTCGGCGAGCGCCTGCTGGGCCTGGACCAGCGCCCCGTCACCGGTGACTTCTACACCCTCAGCAGCGCCGGCCGCCTGTTCACCTTGAACGCCACCACCGGCGCGGCCACCTTCGCCGGCAGCCTGCGCGCTGACACCACCCTGGGCGCCTCGAACACGGCCTTCACCGGCCTGAGCGGCCAGGCCTTCGGCTTCGACTTCAATCCCGTGCCCGACCTGGGTCAGACCTTGCCCTCCCTGCGCGTGGTCAGCAACACCGGCCAGAACCTGCGCATCAACGTGAACGGCAGCAACGCCGGCCTCGTGCGTGTGGACACCCCCATCAACGTCGTGGCGGCCAACCCCAATGGCACGTCGCCGAGCGTGGTGGCCTCGGCCTACACGAACAACGACCGCGACGCCAGCACCGGCACCCGCCTGTACGCCATCGACGCCCGCGGCGATGCCTTGTACGAGCAGACCAATCCCAACGGCGGTCAACTCAGCTACGTGGCCGACTTGAAGATGCTCGACATGGCCACCGGCATGGGCGCACTCGTGGGCGTCAACACCACCAGCGTGTCGTCCTTCGACGTGTCGGCCTCCGGCATCGCCTACGCCTCGCTGACCGACGAGTTCACTGGCGACAACTGGCTGTTCTCGGTCAACCTGAGCGGTCAGCAACCCACACTGACCTACCTGGGCCTGTTCGGCCAGGCCGGCGCCAGCCTGGGCTCCGCCGTCATCGGCCTGACCGCCACCACCGCGGCACCCGTGCCCGAGCCCGCTGGCATGGCCCTGTCGCTGGCCGCCCTGGGCCTGATCGGCTTGAGCCTGCGCCGCCGCATGGCCTGATCATCGCGCCGCTGGTGCGGCGATGTGGTGATGCGGGCACCTGCGGGTGCCCCTGCCGAAAGGGAAGTTTGAGCGACCTGCTCTAATGCGTTCATCCGCATCAGACAGGTCGCTTTTTTGCCCTCTTCGCTGTGAACATCTCCCCACGCACCCTGGCCTTGCTGGTCATCCCGCCCATGATGTGGGCCGGCAATGCCGTCGTGGGGCGCATGCTGGTCGGCACCATGCCGCCCGTGGCCATGAACGCCCTGCGCTGGGGCCTGGTGGCCGTGCTGCTGGCGCCGCTGGCCTGGCGCGTCTGTCGCGCACCTGGGCGCATCCTGGCACGCTGGCCTTACCTGGCCCTCATCGGCACGCTGGGCGTGGGCACCTACAACGCCCTGCAATACCTGGCCCTGCAGACTTCCACGCCGATCAACGTCACGCTGATCGGCGCGAGCATCCCCGTGTGGATGATGCTGGTGGGGCGCGTGGGCTTCGGGCAGACCTTGCAAGCGCGGCAACTGGTGGGTGCGGGCTTGTCCGTCCTGGGCGTGCTGCTGGTGCTGACGCAGGGCCAGTGGTCGGTGCTGCGCCAGGTGCAGCTTGTGCCGGGCGACCTGCTGATGCTGCTGGCCAGTCTGGCCTGGGCGCTCTACAGCTGGTGGCTGGCCCAACCGCCCGCCCACATGCGCGGCGAGGCCCGCCCTGATTGGGATTGGGCCGAGTTCCTCTGGGTCCAGGTGCTCTTCGGTGGCCTGTGGGCCCTGGGTTGCAGCGCGGTGGAAGCCAGCTGGATCGGCGCGCACACCCTGCCTGGCGCACCCACGGTGTCCTGGTGGCCTCAGGGGTGGCGCACCTGGGCAGGGCTGCACTTCATCGCCATCGGCCCGTCCATCCTGGCCTACCGCTGCTGGGGTTTGGGTGTGCAGGCGGTCGGGCCCAACCTGGCCGCTTTCTTCATCAACCTGACGCCG
>CAIQIL010000005.1 GCA_903871865.1 uncultured Burkholderiales bacterium | reverse complement strand
CGCCGAGAGCGACCCGGGCCAGCCCGCGGGCCTGGTGGTCCAGTCCGCTGCGATCCCGTCCAGCGACGGCAGTGCGCCCAGCGCGGCGCACTCGGCCTTGGTGGAGATCAAGCTCGCGGCTTGGCAAACGCCCGTGCGCGCTGGCTCGGCCGAAGGCCCCCTGCTGCGCTGGGCTGCCCTGCCCTACGAACTGCCGCTGGAGCCGCCGTCGGCATGAATGCGCGCGCCCTGTCAAATCCTTAACGGCATTCGACCGCGCTTGCTTCCAGGGGCTGCCGCGGTCGGCGGCCAAGCAGAACGTCATGGGGTACGCTGTGCGCAGTCTGATCGACATGCCTGACATGCCGGACACCCCGCCCCCATGCCCTGCCACACCGCCTCGCTCGCCCAATTCGTGTACTACCGGGTGCCCCACGCGAACCGCCCGGTCGCTGCCCTGGCCGTCCAGCAGATGCAGGCCGTGCTGACGCAGCAATGGCCTGGTCTGCAAACCCAGTTGATGCGCCGCGCCGATGCCGCAGCGCAGACCGAGGTGGCCGAAGACACCTGGATGGAAATTTATGCGCACCCGGAAGGGGTCTCCCCCTTGATCGCACAGGCCATCGCGGCCCAGGCCAGTGCGCTGCCGGCAGGGCTGATCGGCGTCCGTCATGTCGAAACCTTCGAGCCGCTGACCACGCCGTTGACCACGCACACCGCGTGAGGAATCTGTATGTGCCTCATTGCCTTCGCCCTTGACCAAAGCAGCCGCTTCCCCTTCGTGATGGCGGCCAACCGAGACGAGTTCTTCGACCGCCCCGCCGCGCGCCTGGGCTGGTGGGAGCCCGAAGCCGGCGGCCCGGCCATCCTGGGTGGCCGCGACCTGCAAGCCGGCGGCACCTGGCTGGGCCTGACCGCCCTGGGGCGCCTGGGCATGGTCACCAACATCCGCGATCCCAACGACATGGACCCGCAAGCCCCCTCGCGCGGCCAAATCGTGCCGCAGTGGCTCCAGGGCGACCTGCACATGTCCATGCTCTGGCCGCGCCTGGCCATGTCGGGCCACAACGGCTTCAACATGATCGCGCTGGATTTCGCCCAGGGCGAGTGCTACTGGATCAACAACCGCCGCGTCTATCCAGAACGGCTGCAGCGCGGCATCTTTGGCTTGTCGAACGCCGCGCTCAACACGCCCTGGCCCAAGGTGCAGACGCTCAAGGGCAGGCTCAAGAGCGCCATCCCCGAGAGCCAGGATGCCGACGAGCTGGCGCACAGCCTCTTCGAAGCCCTGGCCGACCCCGCCCAGCCCCCCGACGAGCAACTGCCGCGCACCGGTGTCTCGCCCGAATGGGAAAAGATGCTGTCCTCGGCCTTCATCCGCTCGGGCAATGGCCTGTACGGCACGCGCTGCTCGACGGTCATCGTCACCGAGCGCGTCAACAAGCGCCTGGTGACCCACGTGATGGAACGCACCTTCGCAGCGCAATCCAGCCTGGCCTTGCTGCGCCGCGGGACTTTGAAAAACTGGCCGCCGCGCCACACCATGGCGCAAGCCGAGGTGGCGAGGCTGGACGCCACACTGCCGCCGCCCAGCATGCGCAGCGACGACGCTTTCGAGGCCAGCGACATCTCGGAGCACGATGACCAGCAGGTCATGGCCGAGGTTCAGGCCCGGCGCCAACGCGCGCGCAGCTTGATCAAGGCCGCACCGGGCTTCATCGTGAAGGCCTGAGCCTGTTGGGTTGATCCCTCACAGCGCCAGCGTCATGCGCTGGTGCGGGATGCCCACCTCGTCGAACACCTCGCCCACCGGCAGGAAGCCCGCCTGGGCGTACAGCGGCATGGCGCTCAACTGCGCGTGGATGCCGATGTGCTGCACACCCCGCTGACGCGCCTGAGCGATCAGCGCCTGCAGCACCGCACGCCCCAAACCGATGCCACGCGCACTGCGCAGCACTGCCATGCGCCCGATGCGGGCGTGGCCAGCTTCGCCCGACAAAATCAAGCGCCCCGTGGCCAGCGGCAGGCCCGCCAGGGTGCGGACCACGGCGTGCACCGCGGTGGCATCGTCGGCATCCCACTCTTCGGACTCGGGGATGCCCTGCTCGCCGACGAACACGGCCAGGCGCACCGCCCTCGCAGCCTCGGCCAGCGCCTCCCAAGGGCCACATACCAGCTGGGTGACGGGTGTGCCCTGCTCATGGGCGTCCAGTTGGTGGCGCACCGCCTCGGGCACCGGGGCCGAGCGCCCTGAGGCCAGGTCGGTGAACACATAGACCACCTCGCCCGTGACGAGCAAGCGGCCCTGCGACCACACCGCCCAGTTCAAGGTGATGGACGAGGTGCCGATGCGCTCGCAGCGCATGCCGATGTCCAGCCAGTCGTCCAGGCGCGCCGGCGCGTGGTACTCCAGCGTGTTGCGGCGCACGAAGATGTCGCCACCCACGTGCCGCATCGCGTCCGGGTATGGCAGACCGACCGTCCGCCAGAACTCGGTGACGGCCACGTCCAGGTAGCTCAGGTAGTGGCCGTTGAAGACCACCTGCTGGGCGTCCACCTCCACCCAGCGCACGCGCAGGCGGTGGTGGAAACGGAAGTCGGCGGGCTGGGTCATGCGGCTGGGGCCGTGGACCGGGTCAGCGCAGTTCGCGGCGCAGGATCTTGCCCACCGGCGTCTTGGGCAGCTCTTCGTTGCGGAACTCGACGATGCGCGGCATTTTGTAGCCCGTCAGGTTCTTGCGGCAGTGCTCCAGCAAGGCTTCCTTGGTCAGGCCCGGGTTGCGCGGCACCACGATGATCTTGACGCGTTCACCGGCCACTTCGTCTGGCACGCCCACGGCCGCCACTTCCTTGACGTCGGGGTGCATGGCCACCACGTCTTCGATCTCGTTCGGGTAGACGTTGAAGCCCGACACCAGGATCATGTCCTTCTTGCGGTCCACGATCTTGAGGAAGCCCAGCTCGTCCATCACGGCGATGTCGCCCGTGGCCAGCCAGCCTTCGGCATCGATGACCTTGGCGGTCTCGTCCGGGCGGTTCCAGTAGCCCTTCATGACCTGCGGGCCGCGCACGCACAGCTCGCCGGGCTCGCCGATGTCGGCCCAGGAGCCATCTTCACGGCGGCAGCGCACCTCGGTGGAGGGCACGGGCACGCCGATGGAGCCAGTGAAGGTCGGGCGCGGCTTGCTGATGTCCACCGGGGCTTGCGACACGATGGGCGAGCACTCGGTCAGGCCGTAGCCCTCGACGATGGCCTGGCCGGTGACTTCTTTCCAGCGCTCGGCCACGCTGCGTTGCAGGGCCATGCCGCCGGCAATGGGCAGCTTCAGCTTGGAGAAGTCCAGCTGGCGGAAGGCCGGGTCGTCCAGGAAGGAGGCGAACAGCGTGTTGACGCCGCTGATGCCGGAGAACTTCTCGTTCTTGAGCATCATCATCACGCGCTTGGTGTCGCGCGGGTTGGCGATCAGGATGTTGCGTCCGCCCAGGCCCATGAAGATCAGGCCGTTCACCGTCAGAGAGAAGATGTGGTACATCGGGATGAGCGTGACCACGGTCTCGGTTTCGCCGGTCAGCTGGCCCTCGGCAAAGGCCAGCGCCTGTTGGCAGTTGGCCAGCACATTGCGGTGCGTCAGCATGGCGCCCTTGGCCACGCCGGTGGTGCCGCCGGTGTACTGCAGGAAGGCCAGCTCGTCGGGCTGCACCTTCACAGGCTGCAGCTTGTGGGCGGCACCGGCCTTGAGCGCATCGCGCATCCACACGGCGCCGGGCAGGCTGTAGGCCGGCACCATCTTCTGCACCTTGCGCAGCACGAAGTTCAGCAGACGCCCCTTGAGGTTGACGAAGCCGTCGGAGAGCAGGTCCCCTATCTGCGTCAGCACCACGCGCTTGACCTGGGTGCCAGCCATGGCGTCTTGCAGGGTCTTGGCGAAGGTCTCCATCACGATGATGGTTTCGGCGCCAGAGTCCTTGAGCTGGTGGTTCAGCTCGCGCGCCGTGTACAAGGGGTTGACGTTGACCACGATGGCACCGATGCGCAGCACCGCGAACAGGCACACGGGGTACTGGAAGGTGTTGGGCAGCATGATGGCCACCCGATCGCCCTTCTTCACGCCCTGGCTTTGCAGGTAAGCCGCGAAGGACTTGACCAGGCGGTCCAGGCGATCAAAGGACATCTCCGTGCCGATGCTCACGAAGCCCGGGCGGTCGCGGAACTTGGCCACGCACTCGTCGAAGTACTGCGTCAGCGACTGGTACTTGTTGACGTCGATGTCGTGGGCGACGCCCTTCACGTACGACGACAACCAGATGCGGTGGGTGGAACCGTCCGGGTTGACGATGGACTGCCCAGGCTGGGCAGCGGCTGCGGTTTGGCTCATCGGTGTCTCCTCGTGCCGTCGCCTCGGTGGGCGCGGCTTGTCTTGGTTTTGAAAGCCCAGTTTAAGGGCTTTGGGTCAGCGTTCCAAGATGGCAACGACGCCCTGGCCGCCGGCGGCGCAGATCGAGATCAGGCCGCGGCCCGAGCCCTTTTGCGCCAGCATCTTGGCCAGCGAGGCCACGATGCGGCCACCGGTGGCGGCGAAGGGGTGGCCCGCGGCCAGCGAGGAGCCATTGATGTTGAGCTTGCTGCGGTCGATGCTGCCCAGGGGCTGGTCCAGGCCCAGGCGCTCCTTGCAGTACTTGCCGTCTTCCCAGGCCTTCAGCGTGCACAGCACCTGCGCGGCGAAGGCTTCGTGGATTTCATAGAAGTCGAAGTCCTGCAGCTTGATGCCGGCGCGGTCCAGCATGCGCGGCACGGCATAGGCCGGGGCCATCAGCAGGCCTTCCTTCTTGTTGAAGAAGTCCACGGCGGCCACTTCGCTGAAGGTGATGTAGGCCAGCACGGGCAGGTTGTGGGCCTTGGCCCATTCCTCGCTGCCCAGCAGCACGGCCGAGGCGCCGTCGGTCAGGGGCGTGGAGTTGCCCGGGGTCAGCGTGCCCTGGCCGGGAGCGACCTTCTTGTCGAAGCAGGGCTTGAGCGAGCGCAGCTTTTCGATGCTCAGGCCTTCGCGCAGGTTGTTGTCCTTGCTCACGCCCTTGAAGGGGGTGATGAGGTCGGCGAAGAAGCCGTCCTTGTAGGCGCGCGCCAGGTTGGCGTGGCTGGCCACGGCGAGCTGGTCCTGCTCTTCGCGGGGGATGCCCCACTCGCGCGCCATCAGCTCGGCGTGCTCGCCCATGGAGAAGCCGGTGCGCGGCTCACCGTTCTTCGGGATGGCCGGCTTCATCAGCATGCTCGGGCGGATCTGGGACATCACCTTGAGCTGGGCCATCGTGCCCTTGGCGCGGTTGGCTTCCATCAGGATCTTGCGCATCTTTTCGTTGATGCCGATGGGCGCGTCAGAGGTGGTGTCCACACCGCCACCGATGCCGCACTCGATGTGGCCCAGGGCGATCTTGTTGGCCACCAGCATGATGGCTTCCAGGCCGGTGCCGCAAGCCTGTTGCAGGTCGTAGGCCGGGGTCTCCGGCGCCAGGGTCGTGGACAGCACCGACTCGCGCACCAGGTTGAAGTCACGGCTGTGCTTCATCACGGCGCCGGCGGCGACATCGCCCAGGCGCTGGCCGTGCAGGTTGAAGCGGTCGGCCAGGCCCTGCAGGGTGGCGGTCAGCATCTCCTGGTTGGAGACGTTGGAATACACGGTGTTGGAGCGGGCAAACGGGATGCGGTTGCCACCGATGATGGCGACGCGGCGGACGGTGGTGTTCATGGGCAGGTGCCTTTCAGGGATTCAGGGGTGTTCAGTAGGTGACACGGCCGCGCAGGTGCGGCTTGTCGCCCTTGGCGTTGCGGACTTCGAACAGGGCGCTGTCTTCGCTGCGGATGGCCCACAGGGAAGCGCGCGCGGGCAGGAACAATGGGGTCTTGAACTCGACGACGACCTCGGCCTGCGCCACCGCCTCGCGCGGCATCAGCGTGGCCAGGGCACGGGCCTTGGTCCACATGCCGTGGGCAATCGCCTTGCGAAAGCCCAGGAACTTCGCGGTCAGGGCCGAGAGGTGGATGGGGTTGATGTCGCCCGAGACGCGGCCGTAGCTGCGGCCGATGCTGGCGCCGGCATAGAAGTCGGCCTGGTGAGACAACGGGCGCTCGTCGATCAGCTGGCTGGTGTAGGGCTCGCCCTTGGGCTGGCGCACGCCCAGGCGCAGCAGCGTCCAGGTGCTCTCCCACACCACCTCGCCATCGCGCAGGGCGCGGGCGTGCAGCGTGAAGGCCTGGCCCTTGTCATGGGCGATCAGCTCGCCGGTGCGCACCTCGATGCGCAACACGTCTTCCACGTGGATGCGCTGCAGCAGCCTGGCGCTGTTGGCCAGGTGCACCAGGCCCATCGCCGGGAAGGGGAAGCGCCGCGAGCCGAACAGCATCATGGCCAGCGGGAAGGCGTCCAGGTGAGGGAACAGCATGGGCACGCCGTGGGCCTTGCCGAAGCCACACACCTTGGCGTAGGCCGCCACGCGCTTGGCATCGACGACCACGCGCGGGCGCACATAGGTCACCTCGGGCAGGGCTTCGACCACGCCGGGGCGCTTGCTGCTGGAGCGCAAAGCGCCCAGGTTGAGCGCCAGCGCGCTGGGCAGCTTGTTGACTTCGATGATTTTCATGGGCGGTTTGCCAGTGAGGTCGGGGCGCAACTCAGGCGCCGATCAGGCTCTGGCCGCACACGCGGATCACGTTGCCCGTGATGCCGGCCGATGCGGGGCTGGCGAACCAGCCGATGGCCTCGGCCACGTCCACCGGCTGGCCGCCCTGGCTCATGGAGTTCATGCGGCGACCGGCTTCGCGGATGGCGAAGGGGATCGCGGCCGTCATGGCCGTTTCGATGAAGCCCGGGGCAACGGCGTTGATGGTGATGCCCTTCTGAGCAAAGATCGGCGCGCTGGCCTGCACCATGCCCACCACACCGGCCTTGGAGACGGCGTAGTTGGTCTGGCCCATGTTGCCCGAGATGCCCGAGATGGACGACACGCAGACGATGCGGCCACCCGCCTTCAGCGCGCCACTCTCGACCAGCGCCTCGTTGATGCGCTCTTGCGTGGACAGGTTGACGTTCATGACGAGCTGCCAGAGGTGCTCCTTCATGTTGGCGATGGTCTTGTCGCGGGTGATGCCGGCGTTGTGCACGACCACGTCCCAGCCGCCGTCGGCCTTGGCGGCGTCCACCAGCTTTTGCGGCGCTTCGGGCGCGCCGATGTCCAGCGCCAGTGCCGTGCCACCGATCTTCTTGGCGACCTCGTCGAGGCCTTCCTGGGCCTGGGGCACGTCCAGGGCGATGACGTGGGCGCCGTCGCGGGCCATGCACTCGGCGATCGCCGCACCGATGCCGCGCGAGGCACCGGTCACCAGCACCTTCTTGCCAGCCAGGGGCTGGTCCCAGTTGGCGGGCGTGACGTTGTCGCCCACCGGTGCGCCGATGCGGATGACCTGCGCCGACACATAGGCCGAGCGCGGCGACAGCAGGAAGCGCAGCGTGGACTCGACCTGGCTTTCAGCGCCTTCGGCCACATAGACCAGCTGGGCGTTGCTGCCCTTCTTGAGCTCCTTGCCCAGCGAGCGCGTCAGGCCTTCCAGGCCGCGTTGGATGGTGGCCTGGCGCGGCGAGGTGCAAGCCTCCGGCGGACGGCCCAGCACGACCACGCGGCCGCACGGCAGCAGAGAACGGGCGGCATCGTGGAAGAACCAGTACAGCGCATCGGACTGGGTGGAGTCGGTCAGGCCGGTGGCGTCGAACACCAGGGCCTTGACCTTCTCGCCGGGCTGGCCGTTGCTGCCCCAGCGGCCGGTGGTCAGGCCGGCCTTGTTGGCCACGGCCACCCACTGCGGCAGGCGCTCGTGGGCCAGGGTTTGCACACCGATGCGCTGGAACACGCCGGCCAGGGCCTCCAGCAATTGCGGCTCACCGCCGCCGCCCACCAGCACCGTGCCCTTGACCACGGGCTGACCGGCCTGGTAGCGCTCCAGTGGCATCGGCTTGGGCAGGCCCAGGGCATTGACCAGCTTGGCCCCGACGTTGGAGTTGGCGAAATCGATGTATCCGTCTTTCATGGAAAGGCTCGCAGTGCTGAAGGCCGGTGGACGTGCACAGTCCGGTGTGGCCAGGTTGTCAAAACGGCCTGCCCCATCGGCAGGCCACGTCGGGGAAATCAGGGGGCTGTGGCGGGCGTGGCGATGCCGATCTGCGCCACGCCGGGGATGCTGGCCATGGCGCCGAACAAGGTGGCGTCTTCCGGGCCTGGCAAAGGTGCTTTCAAGGCGGCCACCATCAGGGAGGCCAGGCGCGACAGGATCACGGCCTCGTGGTCGCCCTGTTGCTGGGTGAACTCGCGGATCAGGCGCTGGGTGTTGCCGCCGGCCAGGATGCCGGACAGCGCGCCCATGGCGAAGTTCAGGCGGAAGCCCAGGTCTTCGCGGCTGAGCTCGGGCAAGGTGCGCTGGAAGGCGAAGAAGAAGCGGCCCAGGGTCTGGATGTAATTGGTGTGGATGAAGTCGCGCACCACGGGCGAGGGGTCGGTGTAGGCCCGGCCGATGAAGTGCAGGAAGCTGTCGGCCATGGGCGCCTCGCTGCGGAAAATCCGCACCGCAGGCAGGAACAGCGCCACCAACACGTGCTCGCAGCTCATGCGCTCGCCGTAGGCCGCCTCGAAGGCGACCAGCATGGCCCGGCGCTGGCCGTCCCGCGGGGCCCGGCGGCGCGCGTGCG
>CAIQIL010000004.1 GCA_903871865.1 uncultured Burkholderiales bacterium | reverse complement strand
GCGCTCAGGCACACGGGCGTTGCCGCCTGAACCGCCCGCGCCACCCGGACCCGAGGCGCACCCACCCAGCGCCAGCAAGGCCGCCACGCCACAGGCCGCGGCGCAGAGGCCGAGCCAGCGCCAGCGCTGTGGCTGGCTCGGCAAACGGGGGGAGGATGTCCATGCGGGCATCCCCGCACCTTAACCCATGGTGGCGCGAAAACGCTGCACGCCCCGGCCCGGCCCAGGGCACATCGCGCGGCACATCACACGGCAGATCACACGGCACAATGAAGGGCTGTCTGGCGCCACCCCTTGCTGAGCCCCCCATGTCATCTCACCCGAAATCCGCCTTCGACCACGATTTTGAGCGCGGCATGCGCAACCGCCGTGCCGCCCTGGGCGATGCCTGGGTGGACCAGTCGGTGGCCAAGGCCAACGCCTTCAACGCCGAATTCCAGCACTACATCACCGAATACGCCTGGCACGGCGCCTGGGGCCGCCCGGGCCTGGACTGGAAGACGCGCCGGGTGCTCGTGCTGGCCGTGACCAGCGCCCTGGGCCGCTGGGACGAGTTCGAAATCCACCTGCGCGGCTCGCTGACCCCTGGCAACGCCCACACGCTGTCGGTCGAGGAGGTCCGCGAGGCCCTCATCCAGATCGCCATCTACGCCGGCGTGCCCGCGGCCAACACCGGCTTCGCCAAGGCCCTGGGCGTGATGCGCGAGCTCGGCATCGAGCCCCCGCCGCGCCCCGCCGACCAGTGCTGGCACACCGGCGTGGGCCGCTCCGTCTTCACCTCGACGCGGCCCAAGCTGCACGCCACCGTGCGCGAAGCCCGCAACGGCGAGGCCGCCCACACCATCGTGCTCAGCCACGCCCTCGGCCAGGACGGCTCGATGTGGGACGTGGTCGCCAACGAACTGGCCAGCACCTGCCGAGTCATCTGCCCCGACACCCGCGGCCACGGCCGTTCGCAGATCCCGTCCGAGCCGCTGTCCATGACCGAGCTGGCCGCCGACGCCGCCCGCCTGATCGACGAACTCGCCTGCAGCGAACCGGTGGTCTGGGTGGGCCTGTCGATGGGCGGGCTGATCGGCCAGGAACTGGCCCTGCGCTTCCCCGACAAGGTCAAGGCGCTCGTGCTGGCCAACACCACCAGCGCCTACAACCCGGCTGGCCGTGAAGCCATCGCGCAGCGCATCGCCACGGTCGAATCCCACGGCATGCAGGCCATCAGCACGCCGACCATGGCGCGCTTTTTCAGCACCCCCTTCCGCGAAGGGCAGGCCGCCACGGTGGCCCGCCACCAGCGTCTGCTGGAAGCCACCGACCCCGAGGGCTACACCGCCTGCGCCGCCGCCCTCTGCGAAGCCGACTTCAGCGGCAAGCTGCAGCACATCCGCGTGCCCACGCTGGTGGTGGCCGGCAGCCAGGACGAAAGCACCCCGGTGGACGTGGCCATGACGCTGGCGCGCAGCATCCCGCGCGCCGAGATGGTGACGCTGCAAGGCTGCGCCCACCTCAGCGCCGTCGAACAACCCCATGCGTTTGCCGAAGTGCTGGGCGAGTTCGTGGCCGGCATCTGAACGCGCCCCCGATGTCCGCCCCCACCATGAACCCCGCCCAGCTGGCGGCCGTGCAGCACCTCGACAGCCCCTGTCTGGTGCTGGCCGGCGCCGGCTCGGGCAAGACGCGCGTCATCACGCACAAGATCGCGCGGCTGCTGCAGCCCGGTGACGGTGCCGACCTCGCCCCCTCGCAGATCGGCGCCATCACCTTCACCAACAAGGCCGCCGCGGAAATGCGCGACCGGGTCAAGGCATTGATCGGCGCAAAGGCCGCGTCCAAGCTGCTGGTCTGCACCTTCCACTCGCTGGGCGTGCGCCTGCTGCGCGAAGACGGCGAGGCGCTGGGCCTCAAGCCCAAGTTCTCCATCCTCGACAGCGACGACGTCACCAGCATCCTGCGGGATGCCGGCGCCACCACCGACGCCAAATTGGCGCGCAGCTGGCAGTGGCAGATCAGCCTGTGGAAGAACATGGGCCTGGACAGCGCCGCCGCCATCAGCCAGGCCGGCAGCGACGACGAGGCCCTGACGGCGCGCATCATGAAGCTCTACGAAGAGCGCCTGCTGGCCTACCAGGCGGTGGACTTCGACGACCTCATCGGCCTGCCGCTGAAGCTGCTGCAGCGCGACGAGGAAGCACGCGCGACATGGCAGGGCCGCTTCCGCCACATCCTCGTCGACGAGGTGCAGGACACCAACGCCACCCAGTACGAACTGCTCAAGGCGCTGCTGGGCCCGCGCGGCATCTTCACCGCGGTG
>CAIQIL010000003.1 GCA_903871865.1 uncultured Burkholderiales bacterium | reverse complement strand
ATGGCCGCGGCGGTCTATCGGGTGATCTTCCGTCATGACGACACCCGGTTCGGATATCTTCGCCTGGGCGCGGACGAGCTGCGGCTGATGGGCCTGACGCTGATCTACATCTTCCTGTTTATCGGGCTGGTCGTGGCCGTGGGCATGAATTTCTTCAGCTACTGGTTCTCGGACCAGATGGTGCTGAAGATGTACAACGCCCGCGAAGTCGATGAGACCTCCGCGCCGCGCTTCTACAACATGGTGCGTGAGTTGGCCCAGCGCGCCGAGCTGCCCATGCCCAAGGTCTATCTGATCGACGAAGCCGCGCCCAACGCCTTCGCCACCGGGCGCGACCCCGAGCACGCCGCCGTGGCCGCCACCACCGGCATCCTCAACGTGCTGACCGAGCGCGAGTTGCGCGGCGTGATGGCACACGAGCTGGCCCACGTCAAGCACCGCGACATCCTCATCAGCACCATCAGCGCGACCATGGCCGGTGCGATCTCGATGCTGGCGAACTTCGCCGTGTTCTTCGGTGGCCGCGACTCGGAAGGCCGCCCGGCCAACCCGCTGGCCGGCATCGCCGTGGCCATCCTGGCGCCGCTGGCCGCCAGCCTGATCCAGATGGCGATCAGCCGTGCGCGCGAGTTCGAGGCCGACCGCGGCGGTGCGGAGATTTCCGGCGACCCGGCCGCCCTGGCCAGCGCGCTCGACAAGATCCACCGCTACGCCCAGGGCATCCCCCTGGGCCCGGCCGAGGCCCACCCCGAGACGGCGCAGATGATGATCATGAACCCGCTGTCGGCCGATGGCATCAAGGGCCTGTTCTCGACCCACCCGGCCACCGAAGAGCGCGTCGCCCGGCTGATGGCCATGGCGCGCGGGCAGTGAGCCAGCGTGCGCCGAACGCGGCCTCGGCCGTGACCTAACGCACGAACCGGAGCCCACTTTCACGGCACAGGGGCCTTGCAGCGACAGCAGGCATCAAGACCGACGGCCCCCCGCCGATACCCGAGGACGCGCCTCGCCACGCCGTGCGGCTGGGCGCCCCTTGTCCGAGGATCGGGATGCAGTCGGAATTTCAAGAGACCCAACAAGAATCGCTGCGCTGGAAGCAGGCTTCGTGGCTGATGCTGCTGGCCGGGCTGCTGCTCAGCGGTCTGGGCTGGTGGTATGCCGGACAGCGCCTCCAGCGCGATGCCGATGCCGCCTTTGCGGCAGACGCGCGCGAACTCACCCTGCACCTCGACCAGCTGGTGGACCACCACCTGGACGTGCTGATCAGCTTCCAGTCGATGTTTGCCGTCAACGGGCAGGTGTCGCGCAAGACCTTCCACGAGCACTACAACACCCTGCGCGCCGAGAGCGAGTACCCGGCGCTGCTGGCCGTGCAGTACGCCCCCTTGCTCAAGCACAGCGAGAAGGCCGCCTTCGAAGCGCAAATGCGCAACGACCGCAGTGTGGTGCCCGAGGGCTACCCGGACTTCCGCGTCCACCCCGCCGGGGAGCGCGCCGACTACCTGCCCATCGCCTACCTGGAGCCCATGGCGCGCAACCTCAGCGCCTTCGGCTACGACCCGGCCCAGAGTGTCGTGCACCGCGAGCTGATGGAGAAAGCCCGCGACAGCGGTGCCATGCAGGTGTCGCAGCCCATCCAGCTGATCCAGGGCGGCAAAGACCCGCTGGGCCTGGTTGTGCGCTTGCCCGTGTACCGCCACGGCGATCGCCCCGAGACCGTGGCCGGCCGCCGCGCAGCGTTCCAGGGCCTGGTCAGCGGTGCCATCCGCATCAGCGACCTGGTGGCCCAGGCCGACAACGGCGCGGCGTGGCAGCACCTGCACCTGCGCATCGACGACCCGGCCGCGGACACCCCGACGCTGTTCGACAGCGCGCGCCAACCCAAGGCACTGCACCCCTCGGCCGACAGCGACCCCTGCGATGTGCAAGTGCACACGCTGGAAGTGGGCGGCCGCCATTGGCGCCTGCAGTTCACGCGGGCCCCCACGCGGGCCCTGGCCCAGGCCTACCCGCTGGCGCTGTTGCTGGGCGGCAGTGGCTTCACCTTGATTTTGTGCCTGATGATGCGCAATGCCGCCAGCCGGCACGCGCGCGCCGCCGAGATGGCCCAACGCATGAGCAAGCAGGCGCGCGACAGCGAGCAGCGCTTGCGCTCGGTGGTGGACCACACCGTGGACGGCATCCTGACGGTCGCGCCCTCAGGCCGCATCCTCAGCGTCAACCAGGCCGTGTGCCGCATGTTCGGGCACAGCGAATCGGCCATCGTCGGCCAGCACCTCAAGCTGCTGCTGCCAGAGGCGGGCTCGCAAGAAGCGGGCATGCGCGTCGAGGGCTTCCTGCAGACGCAGCGCGTGGGCATGGACGGCCTGGGCCGCCACACCGAAGGCCTGCGCGCGGGCGGCCAGCGCTTCCCCCTGGAGCTGTCCATCAGCACGATGTCGCTGAACGGCGTGCGTCAGTACATCGGCGTGGTGCGCGACCTCAGCGCCCAGCAAGCGGCCGAGCACGCCGTCATGGAGGCGCACCGCCAGCTCAACGAAGTCGATGAGATGCGCCGCGTGATCGTGCACAACGCGCCCTACGCCATCTTCGTGCTGAGCGCACAAGGCATCGTGCAAACGGTCAACCCGGCGGGCGAACACCTGTTGGGCTACAAGGCGCACCAACTGGTGGGGCGTTTCTCCATCGAGCGCTTTTTCGACGAACAACAGGTGGCCGAACGCGCGCGCCTGCTGACCATGCGCCTGGGCCAGGCGGTGCAGACCCTGGACGTCCTCAACCACGTGGCGCAAGCCTCGCCGGGCCTGGCCGCCGAGTGGACGCTGGTGCGCCAGGATGGCTCCAGCCTGCTGGCAGAGTTGCTCATCACGGAAATGAGCAGCGAGTACGGCGCGCAAAGCGGCTACCTGGTGATGGCCCACGACGTGACCTCGCGCCGCGAAGCCGAGAACCAGGTCCAGCACATGGCCCTGCACGATGCGCTGACCGGCCTGCCCAACCGCAACATGCTGCAGGAGCAGCTCAAGCTCAGCCTGGCCGCGGCCGAACGCGAAGGCCACTTCATGGCCATGATGTTCCTGGACCTGGACCGCTTCAAGAAGATCAACGACAGCCTGGGCCACCACCTGGGGGACGCCGTGCTCATCGAAGTGGCGCGCCGCCTGCGCCAGGCCATGCGCACCTCGGACATCGTGGCGCGCCTGGGCGGCGACGAGTTCGTGGTCCTGCTGCCGTGCATCACCGCCATCGAAGACGGCGAGCGCGTGGCCCAGAAGGTGATGGAGCAGTTCGCCGAACCGCTGCGCCTGGACGGCCACGAGCTGCGCGTGACGCCCAGCATCGGGCTGGCGCTCTACCCCCAGCACGGCAGCGATGCCGTCACGCTGATGCGCCATGCCGACCTGGCCATGTACCAGGCCAAGAGCCTCGGCCGCAACCGCGTGCAGGTGTTCAGCGACAAGCTGGTCAGCGTCACCCCCGACACCCTGCTGCTGGAAAACGACCTCTACAAGGCGCTGGAGCGCGACGAGCTGCGCCTGCACTTCCAGCCGCAGTTCGATTGCCGCACCGGCCACATCACCGGCGCCGAAGCCCTGGTGCGCTGGGAACACGGCGGCCGCCTGGTGCCTCCGTCTGACTTCATCCCGCTGGCCGAAGAGACCGGCCTGATCGTGCCCATGGGCGAGTGGGTGCTCCAGCGCGCCTGCGCCATGGCCCAGCAGTGGCGCGTGCGCAGCGGCTGGCCCCTGCGCATCGCGGTGAACCTGTCGGCGCTGCAGCTCGACCAGCCCGACCTGATCGACACCGTGGCCCGCACCCTGGCCGACACCGGCCTGCCCGCCACCGCGCTGGAGCTGGAGATCACCGAGAGCGTGGTGGTGCGCGAATCGCTGCGCGCCGCCGACGTGCTGACGCAGTTGCGTGCACTCGGCGTGGGCATCGCCATCGACGACTTCGGCGTGGGCTACTCCAGCTTCGCCTACCTGCGCGAGCTGCCGGTGGACCGCTTCAAGCTCGACCGCAGCTTCCTGAGCGCGGTGCCGCAATCCGGGGGCGACAGCCGCCTGGTGGCCGCGCTGATCGCCATGGGCCACCGCCTGGAAGTGGGCATCGTGGCCGAGGGCGTAGAGACCCAGGCACAGGCCGACTTCCTGAAAGCCCACGGTTGCGACGAAGCCCAGGGCTACCACCTGGGCCGCCCCATGAAGGAAGAGGCTTTCGAGGCCTTGCTGATGGCGCACAGCGCCGAGGTGAAGCTGGCACATCAGGCCCATGTGACGCAGGCAAGCGCCGCGCCGGGCGATGCTCAGCGGGCGTCCACCGCCTGCACTTCCTGACGCCGTTCGACGTAGCCCGGACCGGCCAGGGAGCCGGCGTCCGGACACGCGTTGGCCGCGCCATTGCAGGCCACGGCCGTGAGCGTGTAGAGGCGGATGGTCTGCGGCGTGCCCGACACCGACTCGCCCTCGCTGTAGTCGGTCGAAGCGCAACTCACCGTGACGCGGAAGCCCGTGTCGCTGCGCAGGTCGAGCGTCTGGGCCGCGCCGCAACTGGTTTTCCAACCGGTCTTGAGCGCCTGGTACAGGCCCCACTGCACACCCGCTTGCGCCGCCTGGGCCGCGCGCGATGCATTGATGTCCTGGGCGCTGCCCATTTGCTGCGTCCAGTTCAAGCGCACGATGGCCGCGGCCAGCGTGGCCAGCAAGACCAGAACGATCATGGCCGCGATGGCGCCGAAGCCGCGCCCTGTCGCACGGCGCCATGCGCGCGAAGGCCGCGGGCTGTGCAGATCGTGGACGGGCATGGCCATGGCGGGGACTTTCGAAAGCGATGCGCTCAGGGCGCGTTGGAAACGTGCGCACCCATCGTCAGGTGAACCGCCTCCGAATTGCGCGACAGGTCCAGGTCCAGCAGCAGGTAGCCGCTTTGCTGGGTGGAGCCCTTGTTCGGGTTGTAAGTCACCGTGCAGTTCACGATGCCCTTGAGGATGACGTCAGCGCCCACCACGCTGGGGCAGGCGGCCGGGTACGTGGGGTTGAAGCCGTAGTTCTTCAGGCGGTACAACACGCCCTTGCCGTTGCCGGCGGTGTCCGCGGTGCCATCGTCGCCGCTGCACACGTAGAACACCGCGCGCTGGCTGTTGGGCACGACGAGGTAGCGTCCCCCGTCGTAGCCCTGCGAGAACTGCTTGGCATTGATGCTGATGCGGTGCGCGCCCATCCAGGTCGCAGGCGCTGCCGCAAAGCCGGTGATGGCCGAACGGTTGTAGCCGTCATAGACATCGTTGCTGTTCTGGTTGTTGACGACGACCCAATCCCCATTGGTGGGCGTGAGGGGCAGCGTGCTCAGGCTGTCGAACACGGTGGTGGACTTGGTCGTGTCCAGTGGAGCGGAGCAGGTCGTGCTGGGCGAACAACCGGCGCTGTCGTGCCCCGGCGAGGTGTCGGCCGCCATGCGGTAGCGGCCACCGGCCACCGCGGGGATCAGCTCGAAGCACTTGTTGGTGGCAGGCGCGCGGATGGAGTTGGGCACGGCGCGCTGGACATCGTTGACCATGCGGCGCACCGCCGTGTCGGCCTCGTCCGTCATCTGCGCGCGCAGCTTGACCGCGCCGTACGACTGCACGCTGGGGCCGACGATGGAGGCCACGCCCGCGGCGATCACCGCGACCAGCACCATCACGACCACCAGCTCGATGATGGTCAGGCCGCGCTGTGAAGCCGGGCGGGCGCCAGTCATGATGCGTAGTCCGTGCGCCAGCCGACCAGGATGTAGTTGTCGGCGCCCTTCGTCACGGTGACGGTGATCTTGCGCGCCGCCGTCACGCCATTGAGCGTGTTCGCCACCACATCGACCTTCAGCGAATAGCCATTGAGCGCCGCGATCGCCACGCCATCGACGTCGCAGATCTTGCCCGTGGTGGTGTAGCCGTTGTAGGCCGCCACGTCGT
>CAIQIL010000002.1 GCA_903871865.1 uncultured Burkholderiales bacterium | reverse complement strand
TTGAAGTGGTCCAGGTCCATCAGCGCCACGGTCAGGGGCGTGGCGTAGCGGCGCGTCTGCGTCAGGCAGGCGGCGGCCACGTCGAAGAAATGGCGCCGGTTGGCCAGGGCCGTGAGGGCGTCGCGGCTGGCCAGGCGGTGCAGCTCCTGCTCGGCGCTGACGCGGGCGGTTTCCTGGTCGCGGGCATGGAAGAGCGTGCCCAGCGTCACCACCAGGGGTTCGAGCAATTGCACGAGGGACTCGTCGAAGCCCTCGGGTCGGTTGCCCAGGCCGATCATGCCCACGACCTTGTGGTCGAAACGGATGGGCAGGCCCAGGAAGTTCTTCAGCTCGGCGTGGCCTTCGGGCAGGCCACGGCTGGCCGGGTGGCTGGGCAGGTGGTTGGCCATGACGACTTCGTTGGCCGTGACGGCGTGGCCGAAGAGGTTGTCCAGGCGGGTGAACAGCAGGCCGTCTTCGCGTTGCGTGTGGCTGGGGCCGGGCACCACGTGGTGGTCGCGCCAGCCGGCCTCCGAGATGGTGGGCACCAGCAGCTGCATTTCGCCGTTCGGTCCTGGCTGGACCACACCGATGAAGCCGACCACGCACTCGCTGATCTTGAGCAGGGGCTCGAACAGGGCCTCGCAGGCGTCGTGCACGCTGCGGTTGAGCAGGAAGGAGGTTTGCGCCTGGTTGAGCAGGTCCAGCAGCTGGCGCTGTCGGTTGCGCAGGGCTTCTTTCTGCTTGTCGTCGCTGATGTCGATGAGGGTGCCCACCACGCGCACGGCGCGGCCCTGGCGGTCGTACTCGACCACGCGGCCGTAGCTGCGCACCCAGATGTAGTGGCCGCGCTTGTGGCGGATGCGGTATTCCAGCGCCACGACATCGCCCGAGCCCTGGCGGTGGTCGTGCGTGGCGCGGTCGATGTGCACCCGGTCGTAGGGGTGGACGCGGTCCATCCAGCCGAGGTTGCTGTGCTCCAGTTCGTCTTCGCGGAAGCCCAGCATGGCCGCGGCGCGCGAATTCAGCATGCGCTCCTGGGTGAGGTAGTTCAGGTCCCAGGTGCCGATGCGGGCCGATTCCAGCGCCAGGTAGAGGCGCTCCTTGGTGGCCTCGATGGACGACTCCAGCTGCTTTTGCCGGGTCAGGTCGAAGAGGTAGCTGCGGATGCGCAGCAGGCGGCCATCGGCGTCGCGGTCGGCCTGGCTGACCTGGTGCAGCCAGCGCGGGTGGCGGCCGGTCTGCTTGAGGCGAAAGCTCAGCTCCAGCGAGGGCAGCTCGCCCACCGCGTGGCTGCTCAGGCCGGTCTGGAGCAGGTCCTGGTCGTCGGGATGGACGATGGCATCGAAGGGTTTGCCGGCGCGCAGTTGCTCGGCGAAGGTCTCGCCCAGGATGCCGCCCAGGTTGGCCGACAGGTACACGGGCTGGGGCGGCACGGCCGCATCCCACACCATGGCGCCCACCGGGCCGGCGGCGAACAGGGCGCGCTCGCGCTGGGTCTGGCGGCGTTCGCGGTGCTGGGCCAGCTGGCTGTGCACCAGCTCGGCAAAGCGCGCCAGCAGCTGCAGCTTGCGCTCGTCGAAATCGTGGCGGGGGCGCTGGTCCAGCACGGCCAGCGTGCCCACCACCTGGCCGTCGAACACCAAGGGCACGCCGGCGTAGAAACGCAGCGGCGGGATGCGGCGGCTGACGAGGTCGTTGTCGGCGAAACGGTCGTCGAGGCGCAGGTCGTGCGCGAGGATGGTGCGGCCCGAGGCCACCACGTGGGCGCAGAAGCTGTCTTCGCGCGGCCATTGCGCCACGTCCAGCCCGTGGTGCGACAGGATGCGCAGCAGCGTGCGGTCCATCA
>CAIQIL010000001.1 GCA_903871865.1 uncultured Burkholderiales bacterium | reverse complement strand
TGTTTCCCATTTCAAAACTGAGCATTCGGTCGCGCCTTGTAGGCAGGCCGCCAGGCTCTGGGCATAGTTGACCGGCGCTCACCCAATGCGCTCAACCACACCCAAATCAAGGAATGGACATGAACCAACTCAATCAACTGGCCATCGCCGCGTGCATGGCTTGCACCGTCTTCAGCGCGCAAGCGCAACTCGACGCCACCGTCGCCAGCGATGCGATGAGCGACAGGGTCGTGCGCGCCAAGCTCGCCGAACTGCGCAACAAGGCCCACGACTACCTGCCCTTGAGCATCAAGGGCGATGAGATCCCCTACCGGTTCGCGGTGCTGGACAACACCAGCTTTCAGCCCAATGTCTTCACGACCCAAATCCCGGGCGTGAACGACAAGGCCACGCCGACCGCCGGAGGCCCCGGCACCACAGGGCTGGTGCGCATGGCCATCCAGCGCAAAGCCGGCCTGCCCACCGACCCCAACGATCCCCGCACCCAAGTCAGCGTCTACCTTGACGTCGCCGGCCTGAAATCCATCAAGGCCGAAGGCGGCAACTACGAGCTGCAGCTCTGGTACGACTCGCACGTGCCACCCGTTGGCCCTGCGCGCGCCGATGGCACCGCCTCTTTCGGCACCATCACCGCCGAAGATGCGGCCATCCTGGCCCGCATGGGCACCGGCAACAACGTGCCCGGCAACGTCTTCACGCTGGATGGCAAGGCGCCACGCTACCCCTCTCCCACCGATGTCTGGCCCAGCAAGATCAGCAACGTCGTGCCCTTCCCCTTGAACGCTGGCGCCTTCAACACGCTGCGCCAGGACGACGGCCACCACTACTGGGAATTCAAGCCCGCCACCAACATGGTGTTCCCGCACTTCGAGTTCCCGCACGTGGGCGGTCAAATCGCCTTCTACCCGCCTGCAGGGGCGTTTGCCGCAGGCGTTCTGGGTCAGTTCCTGTCGTCCATCCCTGGCTCTGGCCCTGCTGGCATCCAGAACGATGGCCGCATTTACGGCGACAACCCGGACATCCCCCGCGACCCGGACCGCTCTGAAGCCAAGGTGCCGGAACAGCTCGAATTCCGCCTGCGCTCATCGCCATCCGGCATGAACGAAGAGATCCATGCCGACGTGTTCCTGCGACGCGCGTCTTTCATGCCTGGGGTGACCGATCCCCAGACCCGCCTGTACGCCTCGGTGGCGCGTCAGGTCGCGCTGATCGACCGCAACAACGATGGCGTCTTGTCGTTCACCGAGATCGACATGAATGGCACCTCCGACGGTGGCCTGCCCAACAGCCGCTTGTACTTCCCCATCAGCAAGTACTCGCGCTTCACCATCACGCGCGAAGCCAATGACGGGCTGGTCGCACCGCGCTTCGCCAACACGCAGCGCGCCGTGGTGCTGCAGGGCTACATCAAGGACTTCGTCAAAGACGCTGACACGCGCCAGTGATGCCTGAACGGGTCGCCACGCGGCATGCCAAGCCCTGACCGTGGCGACCCAGAACACAACCAAGCCCACCCTTTCCAAGCGCCGACCATGGACCCATGTCCGGGTCGGCGCTTCATGACGTTCCCTCATCACCCACTCAGGAGATCCACATGCCCTTCATTCACCTCTCCCTCCGCGGCGCACAGCCCAATGCCACGGACGTCGCGCACCTCCAGGTGGCCATCACCCGGCTGATGGCCGACATCCTGCGCAAGAAGGCTGAACTCACTGTCGTCCACGTCGATGCCCAGGCCGACGCAGCCTGGTCGGTGAACGGCCTGCCGCTGGCGGATGGCCAGTTGGCCTGGCAGATGACCGCTTTCATCACGGCAGGCACGAACACGGCCGAGGAAAAGGCCAGCTTCATTGCGCATGCCCATGAAACGCTGCAAGGGATGCTGGGCCCATCGCTGGCACCCACCTACATCGTGGTGCAAGAGCTGGCCAACACCGACTGGGGCTACGACGGCAAGACGCAAGCCGTGCGAGCACAGGCAGCCGCGGCCCCCTGACACCCAGGGGCCCGGGCACCGCTGCACCACACCTGCAGCACACACAAAAAAAAGCCCTGCCGGCGTCACACCGGCAGGGCTTTTGACTGGGGCCTTCAGAGCTGGGGCCTTCAGAGGCCCGACACCTCACGCACGCCTTCCGTCCGAGCGACCCGGCGCTGGCGTGTCAAGACTGCCGGCACACGCTGACGCTGCTGTCGCTGGTTGAAGGCCAAGGCACAGGCGCGCGCATGGCGGGCATTGATGTCCAGGGCGCTGGTGAAGAAGAAAGTGCCGTTGGTCAGCTCGCCCAAGGCACGCATGGACGGATTGCGACGACCGGCCGCATCGATCACCTCGTAGCTGACAGGATCGACCTGCAAGCCGCCCATCGAGTGGGGCGTGACTTCACCACGGCGCATCAGCTGTGCCATCAGGTCAGACTCCACGGACGCCAGCGCACGAGGACTGCCCGTGGCCTTGATGACTTTGTCGTAACGGCGCGGCGACAAGTTGCCATTGGACGGTGTCATCACCGGGCGACCCTGCGCATCCAGACCCAGGGAGAACTCGCCAGGGTGGAAACTGAGTTGCCCGCTTTCCAGGTAGCTCAGGATCTTCTGGGCGTTTTCGACCGGGATGGAGACGCGAAAGGCCATGAAAGCGCTCATGTACTCGGCCATGAACAAGCGGCGCTCGCTGTCCTCCAGCGCTTGCCACAGCCTGTCCACGATGGCATTGGTCGCGTACAGCACGGCCTGCCAGGGTCGGTCATGGCGGGACGCTGCGATCTCGGCCTTGAGGTGCTCCATCAGGTTCTCGGGCGGCGCAGGTGGCGCATCCAGCGTGGGCACAGCGTCCAGCGGGATCTGACTGACTTCGGCGATTTCCTGGCGCACCAGACCCATCAGGTCCGTGACCTTCAAGCCACCGCCCTTGCGGCACGCCAGCGCCTCGACCTTCTCGGCCGTCAGGTGTTGCGTGACGATGCGCCCCTGCGTGCCACGCACGGAAGGGAAATGCCCGCTGCGCGAGTAGATCGCGATGTGCCCCGTGTGCCCGCCTTCGACCAGGCCGATGACCGCATCGATGCAGCTCAGGCGCGCGCCCACGACGGCCACGCGGGCCGCGCTCGGGATCTTGCTTGGCAATGCGGCCACGGGGTAGGGGCTGGCCAGCACGCGGGGCGACAGCGCGATCTCCCCCTGCTTGCGTTCCGGCAACGTGCCACAGGTCAGAAAAACATGGTCGGCCTTGAGGGTCAGGCTGCAGTCCGTCTTGACCACATGGCTGCGACCCATCTGCACCACGTCCTTCACCTCGGCATGGATTTGCACGATGCGGATGCCCTTGGCCAGCGCTTCGCGGATCAGCCAGGACATGCGGTCCTGGAGGTACATGCCAAACAGCGGGCGAGGTGCATAGCTGTTCGGATCGGGTTCGAAGTGCGGAAAGTGGGGCCGCCACAGGTCTTCCTTGCTGCCGAGCCAGGCGTGGAAATCGCCCGGCCGGTCGTGGAACGGCGTGATGAAACCTGTCTTGGTGTTGAGCAGGTTGGAGGCTGTGTCCGGCCCATACGCGGCACCGGGCCCAAAGCAGGCCCGTTTCTCGAACAGATAGATCGTGCCGGGCAACTGGGCGTCAGCCTCGTACTCTTGGATGTAGGTGTGGGTGAAGGCCAGGGCGGTGGCACCCCCGCCCACCAGGGCAATGACTTGGTCCATGGGAATTTCTCACTGATTGAATGATGGTTGGAGACCGGCAGGCTCTCGCCAGGGACCGGCCATGTCGCGAAGTGACGGAGATACTGCAAGGTCAAAGGGAACTTGTTGTTGCAACTGCTTGGGTGACACACCGGGCGCCACCTCGGTCAGGACCAGGCCCTGTGGGCCTAGCACAAACACCGCACGCTCGGTGATGAACATCACCTCACGGTGCTCTGCCACAGCCCGGGGGCCGTTGAAGGTCAGGTGAGAGACCGCGTCCTGGAACTTCACGACGGCCCCTTCGTTGAGGACCAACAGCCCCTCGCGGCCCAAGGCCACGCGCAAGCCATCGGCGCTGAAAGTGCCGCAGAAAACAATCTTTCTGGCGGCCTGGGAAATGTTGATGAAGCCTCCCGAGCCGGTGAGCTTGTCCGCGAAGCGACTGACGTTGACGTTGCCCCGGGCATCGGCTTGCGCAAAGCCCAGAAAGGCCACATCGATGCCTCCGCCGTCGTAGAGGTTGAAGAGCGCCGCCTGCTCGATGAGGGCCACCGGATTGCGCACCGCTCCGAACGACAGCCCCTCGTCGGGCACGCCACCGATCAGGCCGGACTCCACGGTCAGCGTGTAGTCGTGCACCCCCAGGCTGGCCGCGATCGGACCGATCAGCGCCGGCACACCGATGCCCAGGTTCACCGTCGCACCCGGGTGGCGCGCCAGCTCCAGGGCGGCACGGTGGGCGATGATCGTTTTCTCCAGCGGCACCGGGCGGCGTGCCGCTGCCGTCAGGCCCTGACCCTCGTTGCGGGTGTAGCGCGGATCGTGAGCGCAGCCGTAGGTTTGTGGGTGCATGTCCGCACGGGCCACGACGACCCTGTCCACCAAGAACCCTGGCACCTTCACGCTGTGCGGCTGCAGGCGCTCGCACACGCGCTTGACCTGAACGATCACCAAGCCTTTGCTGCGCTTGGCCGCCTGCGCCTGTGCGAGCGCATCCATGTAAGAGGTCTCGTCTTCGAAACTGATGTTGCCTGCGGCATCGGCCGTTGTGCCTCTGAGCAAGGCGCATTGCACAGGCTGCGCCGGATAGAACAGCATCTCATGCCCAAAAACCTCGGTCTTGCGCACCATCGTGGCCGACCCGCGGCCATCGATGACGCCCCCTTCCACATCGGGGTCGACGAACGTGCCCAACCCGACCCGGCTCAACAGGCCAGGCTCGCCGCTGGCGATGGCCGAAAACATCTTGCTGACCACGCCCTGTGGCCAGTTGTGGGCTTCGATGGTGCCCGCCCTTGCCATCGACGTCAGTGTGGGACACAGGCCCCAGAAGCCACCGATGGCGCGTTCAACCAGGCCCTCCAGCGCGATGGCATCCAGACCTCGCCCGGCCTTGTCACCGGGCCCGGCTGCGAACAGGTAGGTCAGCCCCCGGGGACGTCCTGTCTGCTGGAATCGCTCCCGCAGCGCCTGCGTGAGTTCATCTGGGTGTCCACAGCTGCCGAAGCCTCCGGGAACGATGGTCCAGTGATCCTCGATGGCACTGACGGCTTCGTGTGCGGTGACAATCTTCATGCTGCTCTCTCCCCTCGCGTGGTGCGTTGTGATGTGCTCGGGCGCCAGTCGCGCTCAGGTCAATTGCTTGACCGGGATGTCGCGCATGGCCAAGATCGTGCAACCGGGGTTGGAGCGCATCTCGTGCGTTGTGCCAGGCGCGCGCACGATCAGCGAGCCAGGCAGGTAGGTGATGTCGTTTTCGACGTACTCACCTTGCAGCACGAACACCATCTCGTAGCCCATGTGCAGGTGGCGCGGCGTGAAAGCGCCGGGCTCATAGCGGATCAGGGCCGCGTCAGAGCCTTTCGGATCACCTGGCTTGTTGTCGAACAGCACATGAATCTGAACCCCTCGGCGCAAATCCGGCTGGTATGGCTGAAATTCAATGTCGGGCAGATCCACTGCACCCACGCCGAGTTTGAGAACCTTGTCAAAAGGTGATTGATTACCTGTATTTTCAGCAACGGTCATTCCTGGCTCCTTTGTGGCCAATCATCGATTGAGATAATGAAAAAATGCGCATTGAAAATTCGAATTGTCGGATTTCCAATGCACGATCCCTTGCGTTGCCAGGATGACGCCAATGTGACTGCAGGCTGCACCCAGGCAGTGAACTGCTCAGACGATGGCCCGCGGGTCGTCGCCCCGAGAATCGCTCCATCCAACCCACAGGCTTTGAGGGCCCAAACTGTTGTCGTGAGCGGGCGGATGTCGGACGTCCGCCATTTCGTTATTATTCTGTGTGCCTCAGTGTACCCAAACCCCAATGAGGGTGTCCGGATCATTTACCTCGCGACACAAATACCTTTGGAATTCAAATGTTTTGAATTCCAAAGGGGTACTCAGGCAGCCAATGCAATCTTGGGGAAGTCAATCTCGACACGCGAGGCCTTGCCCAAGATATTGGTCAACACGTTCAAGCCGACATGGGTGATGATCTCCACGATCTCGGCA